>NZ_PVWS01000006.1:0-130059 GCF_004126395.1 Roseovarius sp. A46
CGATCAGGTGCAGCGGCACGGGGTTCGCAGGCGCAAACTGACGCCACAGGAGCGTGCCCGGAACGTTGAAATCGGCGTCACACGCGGGCGGGTGGAGGCGATTTTTGGCCACTGGAAGCGGCACTGGGGCCTGCGCCGAACCCGGTTCCTCGGGGGTGCCAAAATGCAAGCCCTGACCCGTCTTGCGGCCATCGGCTGGAACCTGTGGAAAGGCGCAGGCTTCAAGGCGAGATACGGCTGATAACCCGGCTCCCTCACCAATCTCACCTGCCAGTCAAGGCCACCACCGAAGCCTAACAACCGGCCCAAAACCATCCCGGGGGAAACAAATCCCACCTCACCGCTCAAACGAGGCGTTTCGCTGAGGTCTCTAAAAAAATGTGATCACGTCTGGTGTTAAGCGCGCATCTCGGCGTCGATTAGTTCGACGAGACATTTGTGTACAGCGCGCGAAACCTGAAGAGGAGCGACCGCTCTAAACCCTTTTGAACCAAATTCGCGTGATCACGGTCACGCACGGGCCGCACATTACTCACCCTTCCGGCCTGTTTCCCAAGCTCCGGGCTCGCGCCCGATATAAATCTGACGAATGCAAGCGGCGCTGGAGCCGTGCGCATTGGCGTCACGGGGCCTCGGCCCTTCTCGCCCGTGGCATGTCGATGGCACGGGAGGGTTAGCATTTTGCTTGCCCATTTGTGTTTAACAAAGCTTTTTCTGCTGGAGGACAAAGCATGAAACGAAGAGATGCATTGAAGCTTGGCTTCGGTGCGGCTGGTGCGACGGTCGCGGCGACGCAGGCCGGCGCGGTCGAGATCGAACAATGGCCGGACAATGCCGCCGAGGGCCTGACGCAATCGGGCCTCGTGTTCCCCGACACGTTTCAGCCGAGCATCGTCACCGATCCGAGCCCCTTTGTGGAGCCGTTCACGGCCCCGCTCAACATCATGCCGCTCGCCGAGCCGGTCGATCCGGATACGCTTGACCCGGCCCCTGAGCCGGCGCGCCATCAGCGCTATGACGATTTCCCGCCGCAGAAATTTTACCAAGAGGTGCTGAGCGAGTTCCGCTGGAAATACCACTGGCAGCCCCCCTATGGTGACGGTACGCCGGATGTAGTGGGCAAGGACGGCGATCCCGATATCGGCTCGTGGCACTGGGGCTTCAACGGCATCACGCCGGGCGAGACCTATCACGCCCGCTACGGCGAGCCGGTGTTCCTGCGCCGCATCAACATGTTGCCGGTGGTGGGGGCGGGCAAGGTGCAGTTCGCGCTGCCGTCGCCTACGATCCACTTGCACAATGCGCATACCGCGTCGGAATCCGACGGCATCCCGCAGGACTTCTTCAATCCCGGCGAATTCTGGGATCACCACTATGCCAATTTCCCGGCCGGGTCGCCGAACGGGTGGAGCGCCTACAACACCGAGATCATGAATACCCTGTGGTATCACGATCACCGGCTCGATTTCACCGCGACCAATGTCTATGCCGGGTTCTCGGGATTCTACCTGCTGTTCGACGAGCGCGACTCCGGTGACGAGCGCGACCGCAACCGCAAGGCGTTCCGTCTGCCGTCGGGCGAGTATGACATTCCGCTGATCCTGCACGACGTACAGTTCACCGCCGACGGACAGGCGCGGTGGGATTTCTTCCTGCCCGACAACGGCGACCAGCCAAACCCCGAACCGCGCCCTAGCCCGGTCGATGTGGGCAACTCTCAGGGGGCGCCAGACACGTTTGACTCGAACCGCTTGCAATACACCACGCAGGGCATGATCGGCGACATGGTGACGGTCAACCGCATCATTACCCCATATCTCGACGTGGATCGGCGCAAGTATCGCTTCCGTTTCCTCAATGGCGGTCCATCGCGGCTTTATCGTCTGCGCCTGCGCATCGTGCCGGGTGATGGCGGTGATCCCTATTACGACGACTGGATCGTCCTGTCGAACGACGGCAACCTGTTGGAGGCGCCACTGGTGGAGCCGACCATCAACTTGTGGGTAGTCAACCGGTTCGACGTGATTGTCGATTTCTCGAAGTATGACGATGGCGACAAGATCCAGGTGTGGAACGATCTGGAGATCCGCGACGACGGTGCGGGTCCGACCGGCTATACGCTCGATGCGGACAACATGATGCCGGTGATGGAATTCCGCGCCAAGGGTCAGAAGGTGCCCGATCCATCGCGCATCCCGCGCCGCATGCGTGCCCTGCCCGATATCGACATGTCAGAGGTTCGCCGCGAGCGCCTGTTTGTGTTCGACTACGACAACGGGCTTTGGACGGTGAACGGCCGCCTGATGGATCCCAACCGCGTGGATGCCAAGATCGAGCAGGGCTCTGCCGAGATATGGACGTTCCGCAACGAGGGCAACGCGTGGGCTCACCCCGTGCACACCCATTTCGAAGAGTTCCAGATCCTCGAGATTAACGGACGTCCGCCCACGGCGGTCGAAACGTCCCGCAAGGATGTGGTCTCGCTTGGACCGGGAGACGAAGTGACTTTCTACAGCCGCTGGCGTGATTTCTTCGGCAAGCACGTGATGCACTGTCACAACGTTGTCCACGAGGACCACGCGATGATGATCCGCTGGGACATCGTCGAACCGGGTCAGGGCGACTGAGCGCGCCGTAACGGAATTCTCTGAACGAGAGAGGAAAAGATATGACCAACAGACGTCAATTCATGGCGAGCCTGCCGGTCGCGGCGGCTGCGGGGGTGACGGCGGGGTTCTACACCACGCCCGGCAACTCGCAGGAACGCGCGGCGGCGGCGGCAGCCGAAGCCCGGGGCCGGCTGCGCGACGCCGCGGCGCAGGCGCATCCCAACGACACGCCGGTCCTGTGCAACCCTGTCGAGAGCGGTGGCGTTATCGACCCCAACCTGCGGGATTCGTTTCCCAATGTGATGATGGTCAATCAGGACGGTCTCGGCATGGCCTTCTACGAGGGCTTTGTCGAGAACAAGGTCGTGATGATGCATTTCATGAGCCTCCAGGACGAGGCGCACCTGCCGATCACGCGCCGGATGGCCGATGTCGTGCACGAGCTGGGCGAGAAGGTCGGGCGCGACGTGTTCGTCTACTCTATCACCCGCGACCCCGAGCACGACACGCCCTCGCGGATGGCGGCCTATGCGCGCGAGTTGAACGCGCCCGAGGGCTGGCACTTCCTGACCGGCACGCCGCAGCATTGCGCCGATCTCGCGTTTCGGATGTATCGCATGAGCCATGCAACGCTGCCCGGCAAGCGCAAGGTGGACGTGGTGTTCTACGGCAATGGCCGTGCCGGACTGTGGGGCACCTTCCCGTGGGATATCCGCGCCGATGACGCCGCCGAGCGCGTGGGCTGGGTTATGCCCGGGCGCGCGCCCGAGCCCGATGCTGCGCCGCACCGCGCGGGCCCGCGGGTGTTCGATCTCACGGACCTGCGCAACCACAACCGCGAAGCGTGATTCCGGGCCCCGCCGCGCGGGGCCTGACAAATCATTTGTAACGGAGACAAACGAAATGTTTCGTAAATCCATGAAATTGGCCGCGGTGATGGCAGTGCCCGTCATCAGCCTGTGGGGGGGAACTGCCCTCGCGCAGGGGCCGGCCGGGCTCAACATGTTCTGCGAGAACGGCGGCCATGCCGCCGGCGGACAACAGCCCCGGGTTCCCTTTGAAATCCGCACAACCAACGAAGTGAGCGACGAGGTTATCACCCCCGCCACGCGCACCTACCTCACAACGGCGGGCGGCACGGCAGTGTTTCCCGAGGGCGATTCCTTCGGGCCTAACCCGCCCAACATGCTTCCGACCATCTACGAGAACGCCAAGACGTGCCGGGGCAACGAGATACCGAACACGTTGCCCTCGACACCAGATAACCCCTACAATCTGCATGATGATCCGGTGGTCCGCCCGATCAACAAGACCTCGCCCACCGACGATCTCGACTGGATCATGGACGAGATCGAGGCGATGGCGGAACCGCGCAAGGTCTGCCGCAGTTTCCGCGGCTACGAGTTCTGCTACTCCTATCCCCGCCGGGTCGATATTGGGGACTTGCGGGGTCTGGCGCAGCACGCGGTGGATATCATCGAGGGCAACGACTTGAGCGGGCGGTTCAGCGACCGTGAATACGAGGGCTTTCCGCTCTTGCACTATCTTGGCGGGCTGAAGACCAAGGCAGTCGATCCCGAGACCAAGACAATCACGATAACGCAGCTCTGGTACGACACGCATATCGAGTCGGACGTGGCCTATATCGACCCGACCGTGGTCAATGACGAGGAATGGACGATCAACTATGTCGTCAAGATCCTCAACCGCGGCCACGAGGATTTCGCGCCCTACGCGATGTTCTTCGACGATCCCACGGAGCTCGACCTGACCGATATGGGCGGGCCCGACCTCACACAAGGGGGTGACGCTTTCCCACGCCTGCCGAATGTCGGCATGGACCAGACCTTCTTTCCGATGGAGGAGGGGTTGGAGTACACGCTCAACATGAAGATGCCGCCGGCGCGGTTCTGGAACCTCAGCTATCACTGGGGCTGGCGGAACCACCCGCCGCGCGTGCAAGTCACGGAGAACGTGCTGGTGCCGCTCGGGGTGGACGAGGCGGGTAATCCGCGCCCGCGTAACTTCGCCGAAATCGCCGTGTTCGGGGAAAATCCGCGCGAGAGCGAGGAGGCCAAGCTCAATGCCATCGGCATGATCGGGGATACCGCGCCGGCCAAGCGCATGTGGCGGATGTTCCGCGAGCTGGCCGCGATGGATACCGGGCGTGACTACCGGCGACATTTCCGCGGGTTCAACGCCGCGGTCGTGCGGGCACAGATGGAGCTGATCCGGCAGGCCTTCTACGACTGGCGGAACCGTCGCACGCTGCCTACGGGCTATGAGATGGCGCCGGATGCTGACGTGACGGTGTTGTTTCTCAACAACACCATGTACGGCAAGCTCGAGGGGCATGACGGCGACGCCGAGGTGCGGATGAACCCGGGCCTGTGGGACAAGCGCGGCGATCAGGTCAATATCCAGCTTCTGAACGGCGACTACTTCCCCCATGCCTATGTGCTGGTGGATTTCGGCGGGCTGCGGGGGTGGGAGAACACCTTCCACAACACGCTGCCCGTGGGCGGGGCCGGTCCGCTCTTTACCTTCGGGCGCAACTACTTCTGGATCCACGTGGCAGGCCAGGGCCCGATCCCGGTGCCGCCGGCGACCAAGCCCAACGAGCCGACGCCAACGCCGGTGAGCGACATGGGCTGGCAGCCGGGCCGCTATGCCGGGCTGGGGCACCGTTTCGCCTGGGGTGGGATGCAGCAGGAGATGTCGGACTACGTCAACACCGATGGCGTGGGCGAGCATAACGTGGAGGTGACCTTCACCTACGAGCCCTCGCGTCGACTGCGGATGTACCAGTTCGACGCGTTGCACCACGACGTGGCGGTGTGGTCGGTGCACTGACCCGCAATCCAACACGGAGACCGGCGGTGATGCCGCCGGTCTCCACGCGACAGACATTACTCACTTTCAGTTCGTGGAGACCACGATGAACGTTCATCACATTTCCTTTCCGCGCCTGTGCGCTATGGTGGTCGCTACGGGTGCGCTCATTCTTTTCTCCGAACCCGGCGCGTTGGCACATGGGAGCAAGCATCGGATGCCCGATCATCTGGGCATGGACGACGGTAATACCGAGCTGGCGATGCGCCCCGACGGATTTCATTACAAGCGCGGTCACCACGCCTATGCCGCCCCCGCCGTCCCCTTGCGTGACCGGCAGGGACGCAAGGTGAATTTCGCGGATTTGATGGAGTTCGACGGTCCGGTGCTGCTGAATTTCATCTTCACCAGCTGCGCCACCATCTGCCCGGTGCAAAGCGCGACCTTCGGTCAGGTGCAGCCCGACCTCGCGGCGGTCGACGATCGGTACCTGATGGTGTCGATCTCGATTGACCCGGAATACGACACGCCCCGCCGCCTGCGCGAGTATGCCGAACTGCACGATGCGCGTGACAACTGGGTTATGCTGACCGGGCAGTTCGACGATATCTTTGCCGTCGTGCGCGCCTTCGACGCCGTCTACAAGGGCGAAAACAAGATGTATCACCGCCCACTCACATTCCTGCGCGCCAACGCCGGCGCCAAGTGGTTGCGGCTCGAAGGGCTGCTCGGCGCAGAGGAACTGGCCGAGGAATACGCCAAGCTGCTGCGCCCAGAGGTGAACTGATGCCACGATGGGCAGTAATCGGGCGGCTGCGGGCGGCGGCGCTCGCCGTGCTGCTGGCGGCGGCCCCGGCCTTTGTGGGTGCGGGGCAGGCGGGCGATGCCGAGGCGGGTAAGCGGCTCTACTGGGAGGGGATCGGCGCACATGGCGCCCCGATCCGCGGCGTAACGCAGGGCGATGTCGAAGTGACCGGCGCGCAGTTTTCCTGCGTGAGCTGTCACCGTCCGAGCGGGTTCGGCACCTCGGAGGGGGGCAACTACATGCCCCCCATCATCGGCGAGGTGCTGTTCAACGCCAAGACGCCCGACCGCAACCGCAATTTCAAGGAGCTTTACCAGGAGGTGCAGCCCCCCGGCTTCTGGGCACGGGTGCGCCAGCCGCGGATGCGGCCCGCCTATGACGAGGCGGCGCTGGCGCGCGCGCTGCGCGATGGGGTGGACCCCGGCGGCCACGAATTTGACCCGATCATGCCGCGCTACGATCTGTCAGACGCGGACGTGGTCAATCTTACAGCCTTCCTGCGGACGCTGTCGGACGAAATATCTCCGGGCGTCGATGGGCGCGACATCCATTTCGCCACGATCGTCGGCCCCGATGCCGACCAGGATGCGGCGGATGCCATGCTGCGCACGATGGAATTGTTCTTCGACTGGATGAACAAGGATACCGAGGGCGATACCAATAATCCCACCTTCTCGCCCAATTACCGGTCGAACTTCATTTCCGCCTACCGCTACTGGAAATTGCATGTCTGGCGCCTCGACGGCCCGCCCGAGACATGGCGCGCGCAGCTTGAGGCGAAATATGCCGAGCAGCCAGTCTTTGCTACGGTCAGCGGGCTGGTTGAGGGGCCATGGGACGAGATCGGCGCGTTCTGCGATGCGCGTCGCCTGCCCTGCATCTTTCCCAATACCGAATTGCCCACCCTCGGCGAGGGGCGGTATGGCTATTCGGTCTTCTTCAACCGCGGCCTCGCGCTTGAGGCCGAAGCGCTGGCCCTACACCTGGGCGACCGGGACAGCGCTCCGGCGCGTGTGGTGCAGCTTCACGGCACCGGCCCTGCAGGCACCCGGCCCGCCCAAGCCTTCGCCGCGGCGTTGGCGCGGGTGCTGCCGGATGTGACGGTAGAGACGGTGACCTACGAGGATGCGGCGGAGCTCAGGGCGGCACTGGCCGCCGAGGGGGATGCGGATGTACTTGCGCTCTGGCCACAGGACATTGACGGCGTGCTCGCGGCGCTGGCCGGTGCCGCGCCCGGTGCCTCGCGCATCTACCTGCCTTCGGCGGCCAAGGACCGCGCGCTCGAGACGCTGCCACCCGAGTTGATGGCGCGCACGCGATTGGTCTGGCCCTATGACAAGCCCGGCAGCTATCACCCCCGCAAGTTCCGCGTGCGCGGCTGGATGCATTCCCGGCGGCTCGAGGTGAGCCACCCGCGTATCCAGTTGCAGACCTATTACGCCCTGACGATGGCGCAGTTCTCGCTCCTGCACATGATTGATGATTTCTACCGTGACTACATGCTGGAGATCATTGAGCACCAGGCCGAGAACGAATTGAACCCTGGCACCCATCCCGAGCTTGCGCTGGGACCGGGGCAGCGCTTCGCCTCGAAAGGCGCGTTCATCGCCGCGCTCGCCCCCGATACCCGGCTGGGATATCGGGTTGTCAGCGACTGGATCGTACCCTGAGGTTTTGAGTAATGGGCCAACGGGTGCGTAGCGGGCGGCGGGGCGACCTGCCGTCCGCACATTCTTCAGGCGGCGACGCTGCCGCTCAGGATCCAGACCAGCGCTGCCGCGCCGCAGAGATAGGCGCCGAACGGGATTTCGGCATCGCGCGCCACCGATCCGCGGTGCAGCAGCAGCGTGATCGCGAGCGCGCCAAGTGCAGCGATCAGCGCGATCAGAGGCAGCGCTGCCCAGCCAAGCGCCGCGCCGATGCCAGCTATCAGCTTGACATCTCCCATGCCCAGCCCCTCGCGCCCGCGCAAGCCTTCGTAACCCAGCCGGATCGCGAGAAAACAGCCCGCGCCCACGCCCGCGCCGATGAGCGCGGGCCCCGCGCCCGGCCCCAGTACCCCCAAGGCGAGACCGGTCACGAACAATGCACCGGTGAACGGATCGGGCAGGCGCATGGCCACGAGGTCGCACAGCGCCAACCCCATGAGCAGCCACAGCCACAGCGCGCCAAGCGTCATGATGCCGGGGGTGGGCGAGACGAGGATCGCCGTTGCCGCCAGCGCCACGCCACCAAGCTCGGCATGAAACAGCCAGCGCGGGATCGGCGCGCCGCAATCGCGGCACCGCCCGCCCAGCCGCATCCACGAGATTACCGGCACGAGATCTCGCCAACCGATCCGTGCGCCGCAGCCCCGGCAGTGCGAGCTGCGCAAGATTACCCCCTCGCCATGCGGCAGTCGCTCGGCACAGAGCGCAAGAAACGACCCCGCCGCCGCGCCGAAGAACAGAAGGAAAAGGACGAGAGGCAGCAAGCTCTGCATCGGGCAGCACCGCGGGCAAGGGAGTGGTCAGGGGCGCAGGACGATTGTCAGACGCGTGGCCATCGGTTATCATCAATACTGAAAACTATAGCACTTTCCGGACAAAATTTACCATGAAAATCAATAAGTCACTCCTTTTCAGGCCAAAACTGGCACGGCGCGGCGACGCCGGGTTCTCGCTGCTGGAGCTGATGGTTGTCGTGGTCATCATGTCGATCCTCGCGCTGGTGGTCATGCCGCGCATCATTGACCGCCCGGATCAGGCCCGCGTGGCCCGCGCGCAGACCGATATTTCGGCGCTCGCGGGCGCGCTCAAGCTCTACAAACTCGATAATTTCCGCTATCCCACCACCGAGCAGGGGCTTGCCGCACTGGTCAGCGCCCCGGCCGCCGAGCCGGTGCCCGGCAACTACGCGCAGGGCGGCTATATCGACCGTCTGCCAATGGACCCGTGGGGCAACGCGTACCAATACCTTTCGCCTGGTGTGCACGATGAGTTTGACATCTTCACGCTCGGCGCGGACGGGGTGTCCGGGGGCACCGGGCTCGATGCGGATATCGGCTCATGGGACGGCTGAACGCACGTCCCGATTGCGGCTTCTCGCTGCTGGAAATGGTGGTGGTGGTGGCGATCATCGCCACCCTGTCGGTGGGCGCGAGCCTCTCCATTGGCCAGCGCGGCGGGACGGCGGACGCGCCGCGGCTCACCGCTACCTACGGCGCACTGCGCGACGCGGCCATTTTGGGGCAGGAGGTGCGCGGACTGCGTCTCGTGCCAGGGGGCTGGCAGGTCCTGTTGCCGGGCGAGGGCGGTGACACCGGATGGCGGGTCTCCGGCGGGACGCAGCCCTTCCGTTCCGAGGCACGCTTCGAGGGCGCGCGCGGCCCAATCCTGGCCGCCGCACCCGATGGCGGGCCGCCGCGCCCCGACATCGTGTTTCTTCCCGATGGCGAGGTGACGCCGTTCGAGGTGGTCTTTGTCACCGACGACGCTGTGACCGCCTGTCGGTCGCAGGGGCTCGCCGGCCTTGAATGCGCGACCCGATGAGCGTCAAGGCCGCAACCCGCGGCTTCACGCTGCTGGAACTGGTGGTGGCGGTGCTGGTGCTTGCGATGGCGACAATGGCGGCACTGCGCAGCACCGAGCATGCCACCCGTGCGCTGGGCGGCGAGACCGCGCGCGTGCTGGCGCTTCAGGTGGCGCTCAACCGGGCCGAGGAATACCGCCTCTACGGTGCGCGTGTGGCGGGCGGGCTGCCGCGCGAGGCGCGTTACGGCACCACGCTCTGGCGGCTCGACGTGACCGAGGAGCCGACGCGCGCGGGCCATGTGCTGGCCACCATCGGCGCGCGGGGCGAAGCCGGTCCGGGGGCGCGGGTCGCGGTGATCGCGCCGCGGGCGGTGACGCCATGACCGAGGCGGGCAGCCGAGGGCTGACCCTCGTTGAGCTGGTCGCCGCGCTCGCGATCTTCTCGTTGGTGGCAATCATGGGTCTGCAAACGCTGAGCGGCATGATGCGCGCGCGCGACGGAACCACCGCCGCCGCGACAGAGACGGCAGCGCTCGCCCGTGGCCTCGTGCTCCTGCGGGCAGACCTCAAGGCAGCGGCGGACCTGCCGTTCTGGCCGCCCGAGGCGGTGGAGCCAGAGCCACCCCTGCTTGACCTCAGCGCCGAAGAGGGGCGGTTTGCGCTCAGCACCGAGGCACGCGCCGTGCTGCCAAGAACGCAGGCCGCCGGGACCGAGCGCGTGATCTGGCGTCACGACCGGCGCGGCGAGCGGCTCTTGCGCACCGCCTGGCCGGTGCTGCGTCCGGCATCGGACGCGGCACGCGCCGCCGAAACGGTGATCTTCGAAGGTGTGTCGGGCCTGCGCCTGCGCGCCTATGCGGACCCCGAAGAGGGGTGGATCGGTGGCTGGGGACAGGCCCCGGAGGCGGCGCAGGCCGACCTGCCCCGCGCCGTCGAAATCATCGTGCAACTAGAACGTTACGGCGCGCTGCGCGTGCTGGTGGCGCTGCCATGAGGCGCGACCGGGGCATTGCGCTTCTCAACGCGCTGGTCATGGTGGCGGCGATCGCTGCACTGGCCGCCGGGCTGATGATCCAGGCCGGTCACAGCCGTGACCGGATGGCCCATGTCGCGGGCAGCCAGCGGGCGGCACTGCACCTGGATGCGGGCCTGCTGCTCATCGACCCGGTGCTGCGGGCGGACTGGTTGCGCGCGCCGGATCTCGACCACCTGGCCGAGCCTTGGGCGCGCGCGCCGCTCGATGCCGATATCGATCGGGGCCGCCTTGTGGCGCGGCTGTCCGATCTTCAGGGTCGGTTCAACATCAACAGCCTTGCCAATGTCTCGGACACTGCGGCGGCGCGCGCCTTCGAGCGGCTCTTGCGGCGGCTTGGCCTGCCAGTGGCGCTCGGGGCCGAGATCGCGGGCTTTGTGCAGCCGCGCGGGCCGGTGCGCCCGGCCGATTACGCGGATCGCTCGGTGCCAGTGCGGGTGGTGGGTGGTGCGGCGGACCGGGTCGAGGCACTGCGCCTCGTGCGCGGCATGACCGAGGCGCATTACGTGCGGCTTGCCCCTTTCGTCGCCGCGCTGCCGCCGCGCACGCCGCTCAACGTCAATACAGCGCCGCCCGAGGTTCTGGGCGCGGTCCTGCCCGCTGCCAGCCCCGCCGATATCGACCGTCTGGTAGCCGAGCGTGCCACAGCACCGTTTGCCGACATGGCCGATTTCGAGGAGCGCGCCCGGCGGCTGATCCACCCGAGGGCGACCGCGCGGGCACAGGTGCCGGATGGGGGATTGGGTGTCTCCACCCGTTGGTTTGAGGCGCGGCTCGCGCTGCACCTTGACGGACGCGTGCACAGGCGCATCCTGACCATAGAGCGCTCGCCCGAGGATGGCGCGGCGCTGATCGCCCACCGCCGGATGGTCCTGCCATGATCGCGCTCTTTCACCGCCGTCGCTCTGCGCCCGCCGCGCCGTCCCTCGCGATCCACGCGGTGGAGAGTGGCGCGCCCCTGCCCGATGGGCCGTTCGTGGCAACCGTACCCGGTGCTGATGTGCCGCTCCTGCCGCTCGATCTGCCGTCCGGGCTGAAGGGGGTAGCGCGCGAGCGGGTGGCGCGGCGGCAGTTGCGCGATGCCGGTTGCGCCGCCGGGCTCGACCTGCGGCCCGCGCGGCTGGGGTCAAGGCGCGAGTCGTGGGCGCGGATGCTGGTCTGCGACGGGGCGCTACGCGCCGATTGGGCGACGCTGGTGGCTCCGGCGGGCCGGCGTTGCCGCGCGGTGCTGCCCGACTATCTCACGTTGCCCGCTGCTCCGGGCCTGTGGGTGATCGAGGCGGGCGAGCGGGGTATGGTTTGCGCCCGGCTCGGCCTTGAGGACGGCTTTGCCGCCGAGCCCGACCTCGCCCGCGCGCTGTTGGAAGAAGCGGTGAAGGAGACCGCTCCCGCCGCGATCTTGCGGCTCGGCGCGCCCTGCGTGCCGCTCGACGACTGGCTGACCACGCTCGGTGTGCCGATCAGCGACGGGCCCGAGGCCTTGGCGTCAGCCGGTATCGCGCAGCCTGTGCGGCTTGGGCATGGCGAGCTTGCGCTCGACCTGGCGCGCGACCCTGAGGCGCTGCGTATTGCGCTGCGCGGTAGCCTGCGCCGGATCGCCGCGGCGCTGGTGCTGGCGTTGGGTGGCTTCGGGTTCTGGGCGACCTCGGTGCAGATAGAGACCGAACGACTGCGCGATCTCGACCGCAGCTATCGCGCCAATGCCGAGACGATACTGCGCACCGCGCTGGTGCCTTCGGGTCCTGTTCTAGACATTCGTGCACAGGCGGAGGGCGCGTTGTCGCGGGCGCGCGCCGAGGCCGAGGCCGCGCGTGTGCGATCCCGCCCGCTCGACGTGCTGCGCGCGGCCGGCGAGGCACTGGTCGCGCATGATCCAAGGGTCACGCGCGTCAGCTATCAGCCCGGTCTGGGACTGGTGATCGACCTCGAAATCGGCGATTTCGCGGCGCTCGATGCGCTGGTAGGTGACTTGGCCGCCGCCGGGACCGAGGCGCGCGTCGCCCGCGAGGGTCGCGGTGTCGAGGCGGTGCTGGCGCTGACCACGACGCGCGCGGAGGCGGAACGATGAGCGCGGCGTGGGACAGGCTCGCGGCCCTATTGATGGAGCGCAGCCGCCGAGAGCGTTGGCTGTTGCTCGTGCTGGTACTGGGCGCGCTGCCTCTGGGGCTATGGCAAGGGGTGGCCGTGCCGATGATCGAACGGCAGGCGCAGGCGCGCGCGGCGCTGGCCGTCACGCGCGCCACCGAAGTTTGGGTGGCCGAACAGGCGGTGGAGTATGCGCGGCTCACGCGCGCGGCGGGGGACGGGGCCGGTCGTGCCGCCGCGCCTGTCGGGATGAGCGGGCTGGAAAAGGCGCTGCGCGAGGCGGGGCTGCGCGCGGATGTGGCAGAACTCGCCAATACCGCCGATGGCGGGATCACCCTGCGCTTCGACGCGGTGCGCTTTTCGCGGCTGGCCGCGTGGCTCTCGGCGCAATCGGGGCAGTGGGGCTATGATCTCGACGCCTTCACCATCGAGCGTGGCGAGCGCGAGGACGTTGTGGCTGCCGATTTGCGGCTGGTGCCTGTGCCGCGCTGAATGGTCAGCCCTGTCCGAGGCTGCGTGCGATCTCGGCCCGTCGGCTTTGCATCGCGCCCAGCGGATCGAGCGCGGCATCGAGCGACAGCATCTCGGAGAGTGCGACGTCGGCGCGGCGCAGCTTGGCGTTGACCTCCGCCCCGGAACGCCCGGCCCGCATGTCCGCCAGCGCGCTTTCATGGAGCGCCGTGCCCTCGACGGCGAGCGCGGCGGCGCGGTTGCCGCCCTCCACCTCGGAGGCCAGCATGTTTGCGACCTGTGCCGCCTCGTCATTGCGCCCGGCGCGCAAGAGCGCATGGGCATATTCCAGCCGAAGACGCGGCGCGAGCGGGCCCGACGAGGGGATCAGCGCGGCATAATTGCGCGCTGCGAGATCGTAATTGCCCTCTTCCAGCGCCTTGCGCGCACCGGAATATTTCTTCTGGAAATTCGCGCCTTCGCCGATGGCGCCCGCCTCGCATCCCGCAAGCCCCGCCGTCACGACCGTGAGAACCAGAAATTTCGTTACAAGTTGCTTTATCATAATGCTTTTACCAGTGCCGGTCGTGATCTTGGGATACCATGCCTTGGCGCGGCATGGCCACGTAAAAGACGGGTGACGACGGAAAAAAGACGCCGCGCACGTATGCCTGCTTGGCGTGCGTCTTGGCGATGGCCAGGGCGGAACAAATGAGCTAGGCTCAACGGGTGGCGGGCAGACGCGGCGAGCGACCCGTGCACCTGCTCCCCTATTCCGCCGCGATGTGGCTTTGAAGACTGAATTGACAATGCAATTTTTGAGATTCTCGGCTTTGCTCCTGACGCTCTGCGCAGCGCTTCCACACGTGACCAAGGCACAGGTTTCGCTCGATTTGCGCGACGCGAGCCTGCGTGATTTCGTGCAGATCGTGGCGCAATCCACAGGGCGCAATTTCATCCTCGACGACCGGGTGCAGGGCAGCGTTACCGTGGTCGCCCCCAACGAGGTGTCGCCGGGTGCCATCTACGAGATTTTCCTAAACGTGCTCGAGCTCAACCGCCTGACCATCATCGAGGGCGACGAGACCGACCGCATCGTGCCCATCGACGTGGCGCGCGAACTGGCCCCCGGCGCTGATCGCGGTCGCCGCGGTGGCGATTTCGAGACACGGGTGATCGCGCTCGACAACAGCCCGGCGCAGGAAATCGCCGAGGTCGTCCGCCCGCTCCTGCCGGGCGAGGCGGTGCTGTCGGTGGTGCCCGAGGCCGGGCTGTTGATCCTGTCGGACCGGCGCGAGAATTTCCAGCGCATCGTCAAGCTCGTGGACCGGCTCGACAGCCCGACGCGCAGTGCCATCGAGACGATCCCGCTGCGCAACGGCAAGGCCGCCGAGATGCTCGGCGTCATCAACGCACTGTCGATCGCGCCGCCCGGCGCGACCCTGTCGGCCGATCCGCGATCGAACGCGCTGATCGTTTCAGGTACGCCGGAATTCCGCGACCGGGTGCGCAACGTGGTGGCCCAGCTCGACCGCCCGCAGCGCAGCTTTGCGACCGAGGTGGTGCGGCTCAACTATGCCGGGGCAGAGGACATGGCCGAGGTCATCCGCCAGAGCTTTGGCGGCGCGGGCGCGAGCATTGGGGCGGCGGCGGGCGAAGGCGGTGCCGCCCCCGCGACCACTGGCATCTAGGTCGTGGCCGAAACCTCGCAGAACGCGCTCGTCATCACCGCGCCCGCGGACCGCATGCAGGCCATTATCGCCGCCGTGCGTGGGCTCGACCAGCGGCCGGATCAGGTGCTCATCGAGGCGGTGATCTTCGAGTTGTCGGTCGATAATTTCTCTGACCTGTCGTTCCAGTTCGGCGGCGTAATCGAGGACGCGACCGTGGGTGGTGTCGAGTTCGCGATTCAGGGGCGTCCGACGCTTACGAGCCTCGTGACCACCGTTCTGTCGGGGGCCGAGCCTACCGGCGGAGGCACCGGCGGTAGCCTCGCCGCCTTCGACCGCAGCGGCATCGGTGGGTTCCTCGCTGCGCTCGCCTCGAAAAACTCCACGCGGCTGCTGTCTACCCCCTCTATCCTCACGCTCAACAACCGCGAGGCGCAAATCGTGGTGGCACAGAATGTGCCCTTCGTCACCGGCAGCTTTGCTACAGTGGGCGACAGCGCGGTGCCCGAGCAGCTGTTCCAGACCATCCAGCGGCAGGATGTCGGCCTCACCCTTACCGTCACGCCGCAGATCACCCGTGACAACACGGTGCGGCTGGAATTGCGGCAGGAGGTGTCGAATCTCACCAATTCCGCTTCAGCCGCCGGCAGCGAGATCACCGCCAAGCGGGAGCTCTCGACCAATGTTCTGGTGCGCGACGGGCATGTGATCATGCTGGGCGGCCTGCTGGAAAACGGCTCCGGCGCGGTCAACCAGCGGGTTCCGGGCCTGAGCGAGCTGCCGCTTCTGGGGCGGCTGTTCAAGGGGCGCTCTACCTCGCAGAATCAGCGCATCCTGCTGGTGATGCTGCGCCCTCGTATCCTGTCATCGGATGCCGAGGCCGCCCGTGAGACGCGCCGCATCGCCAAGGCCGCCAAGCGCGCGAGCGCCTATATCGCGCCGCCCGATGATGGCACCTGGCCGCAACAGCCCGATCAGGTCTTCCCTTTCGACGGGGCCGACCTCGCTCAGCCGTTCGACGCGGGCTTCATCGACCCGGCGGCGCGCGCAAGGCGGCTGCCGCCGCTGCCCTCGCGGCTGACCTTCGCGGATCGCTGAGCCATGCCCGCGCCGGTGCTGCCCTTTGCCCTCGCGCGTGACACGCAGGTGCTGATCGAGGGCGGGCGGCTTCTGGCCGGGCCGGAGGCGGGGGCGCGCGGACTGCGCGAGGCGCGCCGCCGCGCGGGGCAGGCGCTTTCGCTCGAACGGCTCGACGCGGCGGAATTCGAGGCGCGGCTCGCCGCGCTCTACCGCGACGATGGCGAGACGGACGAGGGCGACGCGGGGCTGGCCTTCGATCTCGAGGAGGGGCCCACGCGGCAGGGGCCACGCGATCTCCTGGAGGCGGATGAAGAGGCCCCGGTGATCCAACTCGTCAATCAGCTCCTGCGCCGCGCGGTGCGCGCCGCCGCCTCGGACCTGCATGTCGAGCCACATGAGGCGGGGCTGCGCGCGCGGATGCGGGTGGACGGGATGTTGCAAACCGTGCTGGACCGGCGCGACGTGCCGGTGCGCCGGATGATCTCGCGGCTCAAGGTGATGGCCGGGCTCGACATCGCCGAGACGCGCCTGCCGCAGGACGGCCATATCGCGCTACGCCTCGGCGGACGCGCCATCGACGTGCGTGTATCTACGCTTCCGGGGAACTATGGCGAGCGGGTGGTGATGCGGCTCTTGGATCGCTCCGCAGGGCTGATGCCGCTGGAGCAACTTGGCCTGCGCGCCGATCAGGAGGTCACGCTCAAACGCCTCGCCGACCGGCCCAACGGCATCATCCTCGCCACCGGTCCGACCGGCTCGGGCAAGACGACGACGCTCTATTCGCTGCTGCAACTCGCCAATGACGAGGTGCGCAACATTCTCACCGCCGAGGATCCGATCGAATATGACCTGCCTGGCATCAGCCAAACCCAGATCAATTCCGAGATCGGCATGACCTTTGCTGCCGGGCTGCGGGCGGCGCTGCGGCAGGACCCCGATATCATCCTCGTGGGCGAGGTCCGCGACGGCGAGACGGCCAGCATCGCCGCTCAGGCGTCGCTCACCGGGCATCTGGTGTTCTCGTCGCTTCACGCCAACGGGTCGGTTGGGGCAGTGGTCCGGCTGCGCGATCTGGGGCTCGACGATTTCCTCATCGCCGCCACGCTGCGGGGCGTTATCGCACAGCGGCTGCTCCGGCGGCTGTGCACGGAGTGCCGCGAGGCGCAGCCGGTCGATCCCGGGACCGCGCGCCATTTCGAGGCGGCAGGACTGGAGGTGCCGCGGGCGCACCACGGCGCGCGCGGCTGCGATGCTTGCCACGGCACGGGTTATGCGGGGCGGGTAGGCATCTTCGAGATCCTCGAGGTCTCGGACGCGCTGCGCGGGGCCATCGACGCCGGCCAATCCGAGACCGAAATGAAACCACTCGCGCTTCCCCCGGCAGAGACGCTGTTCGGGCAGGCGCTGCGACAGGTGGCCGAGGGGCGCACGAGCCTTGCAGAGGCGCTGCGGGTGGTGGGCGACGCGCTGTGAGGGCCTTCGCCTATACCGCCTTCACCGCCGACGGCGCGCGCAAGCGCGGCACGCTTGTGGCCGAGAGCGAGACGCAGGCCGCCGAAATCCTGCGCGGGCAGGGCCTCTTTGCCGAAGCGATCACCGCCAAAAGCCGAGCCAACGCCCGGCGCGGTTCGCTCACCCGTCGCACCCGGCTTTCTGCTGACATGCGCGCGGTCTTTACCCGGCAGATGGCAGTGCTGCTCGCCTCCGATCTCACCGCCGAATCGGCGCTCGAGACGGTGCGCGCCTCGGGCACCGCGCCCGTGATCGAGGCGGCGGCGGCCGAGGCCAAGGCTGCGCTGATGGACGGCCAGCCGCTCTCCGTTGCACTCGACATGGCCGGGGCCGGGTTCCCGCGCTTCTACATCGCTGCGGTGCGCGCGGGCGAAGGTTCGGGCGACCTGGCCGCCGTGTTCGATCAATTGGCCGATTACCTCGAAAGCGCGGGCGCTGATCGCGCGCAGCTTGCCACCGCGCTCATATACCCTGCCTTCGTGGCCGCCGTCTCGCTTCTGGTGGCGGGCATCCTGATGGTTAACGTCGCCCCCGAGATTGCCGCCATGTTCGCCGTCACCGGCCGCCCCCTGCCGCCGCTTACGCAGACCGTCATGGGAATCAGTGACTTCGTTCAGGCCAACGCGGTTGCCCTCGGGCTCGGTGCCGTGGGCCTCGTCCTCGGTACCGTCTTTGCCCTGCGTGTGCCCGCGATCCGCGACCGCTGGCACGGGCTCGCGTTGCGCCTGCCGGTGGTGGGGCGGCTGATGCGGCTCTCGGCGGCGGCGCAATACCTGCGCACGCTGGCGCTCGTCATCTCCAGTCGGCAGGCGGTGGTGGACGCGGTCTCCTCGGCCTCCGAAGTTTTGGTGGTCCGCCGGTTTCGCGACGAGGCACAAGACCTTGCCGATGCCGTGCGTCGTGGCGAGAGCCTCAGCCAGGGGCTCGCGCGGATGCACCTCGTGCCGCCGGTCTGCCGACAACTGATCGCCGCGGGTGAACAATCGGCGCGGCTGGGGCGGATGACCGAGCGCGCGGCTGTGCTGGTGGAATCGTGGCTCGCGAACGAACGCAAGCGGGTCGCGGCGCTCATCGATCCGCTGCTGATGTTGGTGGTGGGTACGATGGTGCTGGTGATCGTACTCGCGATCCTCTTGCCGATCTTCGACCTGCAGGCGGCCGTTGGCTGAGCGCGCCGTTGCGGCCGACCTGCCCGCCGCCTATAGTCCGCGCGACACGCGACGGAAGGCTGCACCGATGAAGGACACCGACGACATTCCCGCCCTCATGGCCGAGATCGGCGCGCGCGCCCGCGCGGCGGCGGCAGAGCTTGCGACCGCCGACGCCGGGGCCAAACGCGCCGCGCTCGAGGCCGCGGCAGATGCCGTCTGGCAGCGCCGCGCCGAAATACTTGCCGCCAACGAGCGCGACCTCAAGGCGGCGCGCGACAAGGGTCTGACGCCCGCGATGATGGACCGGCTCGCGCTCGACGAGGGGCGGATCGAGGGCATCACCAAGGGACTGCGCGCGGTGGCCGCGCAGGACGATCCGGTCGGCACGGTCATCGCCGAATGGGACCGGCCCTCGGGCCTGCATATCAGCCGCGTGCGCACGCCGCTGGGCGTGATCGGCGTGATCTACGAGAGCCGCCCCAACGTCACCGCCGACGCAGGCGCGCTGTGCCTCAAATCGGGCAACGCGGTGATCCTGCGCGGCGGATCGGAGAGCTTTCATTCCTCCGGCGCGATCCATGCCTGCCTTGTCGACGGGCTGCGCGCTGCCGGCCTGCCCGAGGATGCCATTCAGCGCGTGCCCGTCACCGATCGCGCGGCGGTGCAGGCGATGCTCACCATGACCGACACGATCGACGTGATCGTGCCGCGTGGCGGCAAGAGCCTCGTGGGGCTGGTGCAGCGCGAGGCGCGGGTGCCGGTTTTTGCCCATCTCGAAGGCATCGTGCATATCTATCTCGACGCGGGCGCCGACCCCGCGAAGGCGCTGAAGGTGGTGCTCAACGCCAAGACCCGGCGCACGGGGATCTGCGGTGCCGCGGAATGCCTGCTCATCCACCGCGACTTGGCCGACACCATCGGGCAGGGCGTGATCCGCGCGCTCGTCGACGCGGGGGTGGAGGTTCGCGGCGACGCGGCCCTGCAATCCATCCCCGGCGTTGTGCCCGCAGGCGAGGAGGATTGGGGCCGCGAATACCTCGACAGCATCATCGCCGCGCGGGTGGTCGATGATATCGACGCCGCCATCTCCCATATCCGCCGCTACGGGTCGGGGCACACCGATTGCATCATCACCGAGGACGATGCCGCTGCCGACCGCTTCTTCGCCCGGCTCGACAGTGCGATCCTGATGCGCAACGCATCGACGCAATTCGCCGACGGGGGCGAGTTCGGGATGGGGGCCGAAATCGGCATCGCGACCGGCAAGATGCACGCGCGCGGACCGGTCGGGGCCGAGCAGCTTACCAGCTTCAAGTATCTCGTTGTGGGGGATGGGGCGGTCAGGGCGTGACCGCTTGGGCCAATGCGCGGAATAATGGCGCGGAACGCGCCGCCGCGCAGCGCCCGACCGCTCAGCCTTCGTCATCCTCTGGCAGGCCGTGGTCCTTGAACAGCCGCCCCTGCGTTATGAAGAAGACGAAGATCGCCGCCGTCAGGCCGAAGGTCTTGAAATAGACCCATATCTCCTCGGTCTGCGTCCGCCAGATCGCCTCGTTGAGTATGGCCAATCCGAAGAAGAACAGCATCAGCCGCCGCGTCAGGAGCATCCATCCCCGGTCGGTGAGCGGCATCATCCCGTCCATCACCACCTGCAACCACGACTGCCCGCGCATGAGGCCAACCCCAAGGACACCGCCGAAGAGCAGGTAGATCATCGTCGGCTTCATCTTGAAGAACCGCGGATCGTTGAACCACACCGACAGGCCGCCGAAAACCACGATCAGCACCGCCGTCACCACCTGCATCCGGCTCAGATGCCCGGTCAGCCGCCACAGTGCCGCCATCGAGATCAGGAACACCGGGATGAACCCGGCGGTGACCACGATGAAGCCCTCATACTCGGTGCCGCCGATCTCGAAGCTGCGATCCTTGAGCAAGAGATAGGCCACGAAAAACGCGAGGATCGGGCCGAATTCCAGCGCCGGTTTAGCCCATTTCGGATAGGTCTTGTCAGCCATGGACATCTCCTGTTTCAGCCGCCGAATTCAACTATGACCGCCCCAGCGGCGATCAACCCCATGAGCGCGATGCGCCGCGGCCCGACCGTCTCTCGCAGCACCAGCCAGCCGATCAGCGCGGCAAAGACCGTAGAGGTCTCGCGCAGAACCGCCGCCTCGCCCACCTTGTCGAGCCGGGTGGCCAGCATGATCGAGCCGAACGATAGGAACGCCACCAGCCCGCCCGTCACCCCCCGCACCGCCAGCGGCCCGGGCGCGGGCCGCACCGGCATCGCGCGCCATCGGCGCCACGCCAGCGGCAGTATCGACAACCCGTCAAACATGAAGAACCACGCGAGAAAGGTGAAGGGATCGGCGCTCGCGCGGATGCCGTAGGCGTCATAGGTGGTGTAGAGCGCCACGAACAGCCCCGTCGCCACCGCGAGGCCGAGCGCCATCCGCAGCGTGTCGCGCTGCAGCGGGTAGAAGCGCAGGTTGTAGATCGCGAGCCCGTAGATACCCGACAAAAGCACCGCAACGCCCAGCCATTGCGTGGGCGTGAACCGCTCGCCAAAGAGGAGCCACGCGCCGATAACGGCAAAGAGCGGCCCGGTGCCGCGAACCACCGGGTAGACCACCGTGTAGGCGCCGCGCGAATAGGCCATCGCCTGCAACACCTTGTAGCCGATATGGATGAGCACCGCGCCCGCGAAGATGGGCCACATATGCGGCTCTGGCCACGGCACCACAAAGAGCGCGAAGGGCGCGGCCATCAGCGAGTAAGAGGCGTCAATCGCGCCGCGGCTCAGCCACGGATCGTGCCGCCCCTTTTGCAGCGCGCCGAACACGGCGTGCAGAAAGGCCGCCATGACAGCGAGGGCGGTGGCCAGCAGGCTGCCGGCCTCGGTTCCCTCCAGAGAGATCAGCCAGGCGCTCATGCGGCGGGGGCCGTCACTTGCGGGGCCTGCCTCCCAAACCGCGTGTTTGCTTGGGGGACCAGCCCCCCAAACCCCCCGGAGTATTTCCGCCAAGAAGAAGCAGGGGTGCGGCTCATGCAGCGTCGAGGCCGGTGAGGGCGGCGGCAAATTCCTCCGGGTCGAAGGGTGCGAGGTCGTCGATCTGCTCGCCCACGCCGATGGCGTGGATGGGCAGGCCAAAGCGGTCGGCCAGCGCCACGAGAACGCCGCCGCGCGCGGTGCCGTCGAGCTTGGTCATCACCAGCCCCGAGACATCGGCGAGTTTGAGGAAAATCTCAACCTGGCTCAGGGCGTTCTGCCCCGTCGTGGCATCGAGCACCAGTAGCGTGTTGTGTGGTGCGTCCGGATCCTTCTTGCGGATCACGCGGACGATCTTGGCCAGCTCCTCCATCAGGTCGGCGCGGTTCTGCAAGCGCCCCGCCGTGTCGATCATCAACAGGTCCGCGCCATCGGCCTCGGCCTTTGTCATGGCATCGAACGCGAGGCTCGCCGGGTCGGAACCTTCGGGCGCGGTCATCACCGGCACGCCCGCCCGATCGCCCCAGACCTGCAATTGCTCGACGGCGGCGGCGCGAAACGTGTCACCCGCCGCGATCACCACGGATTTGCCCGCCGCCTTGAACTGGCTGGCGAGCTTGCCGATTGTGGTGGTCTTGCCCGAGCCATTGACGCCCACCACCAGCACCACCTGCGGGCGCTTTGAATAGAGCGGCATGGGGCGCGCCACCGGCTCCATGATGCGTGCGATCTCCCGCGCGAGGATCGACTTGATCTCGCGCGAGGAAAGCCGCTGGCCCATCCGCCCCTCGGCCATGTTGGCGGTGACGCGGGCGGCGGTATCGACGCCCATGTCGGCTGTGATCAGCAGGTCCTCGAGGCTTTCGAGCATGTCGTCGTCGAGCACCCGGCGCGGGGCGCCGCGGGCGTCACCGCGGCCAAGCAGCCGACCGAGAAACCCCGCGCGCGGGGCGTCCGAAGGGGTTGGGTCGGCCGGGATTTCCAGCGGAGCGGGCGCGGCCGTGGCCTCGGAGGGTGGTGGCGGCACCTCCTCGGGGCGCTCAATGGGGGCCTCCTGCGGCGCGGGCGGCGGGGTCTCGTCGGGCCGCGGCGGGATGGTGGGCGGTTCGGGGCGGGGCTCAGGCTCTGGCCGGGGCTCCGGCTCGGGCGGGTCGCCGCCCTCCTGCACGATCGCGTCGAGCCCCTCGTCGAGCTTCGACGAAGACTTGAACAACCGTTCCTTGAGCTTCGAGAAAAACGCCATGCGCCCTCCATGCCGCCGATCACCCGATCCCTACTTCGGATCGGCGGCATATGGAAGCCCGTGCGGCCCTCAGATTTCCTCGGGGAAATGCCGCATGGTCAGCCGGATCGGGTTAGGGGCTGCTTGGCCGAGCCCGCAGATCGAGGCGTCGGCCATCGCGCCGCACAGCTCCTCCAGCAAGGGCTGATCCCAGCGGTCGGCCTGCATGAGCTTCACCGCCTTCTCGCAGCCCACCCGGCAGGGCGTGCATTGCCCGCAGCTTTCATCCTCGAAGAAGCGCAGCATGTTGAGCGCGGCGTCGCGCGCACGGTCGTGATCCGAGAGCACCACCACCGCCGCCGACCCGATGAAGGTGTCATGCGGCTGCAACGTGTCGAAATCGAGCGGGATGTCGTTCATCGAGGCGGGCAGGAGCCCCGAGGAGGGGCCGCCCGGCTGGTAGGCCTTGAATTCATGGCCATCGAGCATCCCGCCCGCTGCCTCGATGATGTCGCTGATGGTCGAGCCCGCGGGCAGAAGGTGCACGCCGGGGGTCTTCACCCGCCCCGAGACCGAGTAGGAGCGCAAGCCCTTGCGCTCGTTCTTTTCGACGCCCGACAGGATCTCGCCGCCCTCGCGCAGGACGCGCGTGACCCAGTAGAGCGTTTCCACGTTGTTGACGAGCGTGGGGCGGTTGTAGACGCCCACCTGCGCGACGAAAGGCGGGCGATGCCGTGGCAACCCGCGCTTGCCCTCGATCGATTCGATCATCGCCGATTCCTCGCCGCAGATATAGGCGCCCGCACCGCGACGCAGCTCGACGTAGCCCGGTTCAATGAGAGCTTCGTCCTCCAACGCCCTGATTTCACGGCGCAAAATCTCCAGCACTGCGGGGTACTCGTCGCGCATGTAGATGAAGCAACGCTCGGCCTCGACCGCCCAGGCCGCGATCAGCATTCCTTCAAGGAAAACATGAGGTTCCCGCTCGAGGTAAAAGCGATCCTTGAACGTGCCGGGCTCGCCCTCGTCGCCGTTGACTGCCACGTAACGCGGCCCCGCCTCGGCGCGGACGAAGCCCCATTTCTTGCCCGAGGGGAAGCCCGCGCCGCCGAGGCCTCGGACGCCAGCATCAAGCAGCGTCTGCTGCACGGTTTCGAAATCACCACCCGCGCGCAGGGCACGCAACGTGGTGTATCCGTCGCTTGAGGTGTAGTCCGCAAATGTCTGATATTGCGGGATATGCGGATGAGTGTCTCCCGAGGAGACGGCGGCCTGTACCTTTTCCGGCGTGGCATTGTCGATATGGTTATGGCCCAGTTCCAGCACCGGCGCGGTATCGCAGCGGCCCATGCAGGGCGCGCGCAGAATGCGCACTTCCGCCGGATCGAACCCGTCCTCAAGCGCGGTCTTGAGCTGTTGCGCCCCTGCGAGTTCGCAGGATAGCGAATCGCACACCCGGATGGTGAGCGCAGGGGGCGGCGTCTCGCCTTCCTTCACCACGTCGAAATGCGCATAGAACGTCGCCACCTCGTAGACCTCGGCCTGTGCGATGCGCATTTCCTCGGCCAACGCGCGCAGATGCGCCGCTGACAGGTGGCCGTATTCATCCTGGATCAGGTGCAGGTACTCGATCAGCAGGTCGCGCCGCCGGGGGGCGTCGCCGAGAAGCGCGCGCACCTCCTCCCAGGCCTGATCCTCAAGCTGGCGGCCCTTGGGCGTGCGCCGGCCTTTGCCCTTGCCGGATTTCCAGACGCCTTTGCGTTCGTCGAGTGCCATTGCGCTGTCCTCCTGCGTCGCTGACGAAGCCATATCCCTCCGGTCGCGTCATGGCGGGACCAAAAGCGACATTTGCGGCGCCGGATGCGTTGCCTTGCCGAGTAATGCCGCAGGTTTTAACGGGTTGCGCCCTGTGCGTGCCATCGTTTGCAGGGTAATCTGCGCACGTCAAAGGCAAATCGCAAGCCGGGGCTGGCCCATGTTTCTCTTCGCGCTCGCCGCATCCTTGCCACTGGTTATGGTGGCGCTCGCCGCGCTTTGGGGCGGAGTGTGGGGCTGGCTGGCCGTTGGGTATGTGACGGTGTTCGTGTTCTGCCTCGATCAGCTCAAGGCACGCGGAATGGTCAACGCCGACCCGCAGGCCGAGTTTCCCGGCGGTGACAGGCTCTTGATCGCGCTGGGGGCGGGGCATTTCGTGGTGCTGGCGCTGGCCGTGCGTGGGGTGGCCGGGGCGGGCGGGCTCGACCCCGCCGGGCGGGTTCTGCTGGCCCTGGCGGCAGGGCTCGTAGCGGGGCAGATCGCACATCCGGTGGGGCATGAATTGATCCACCGCAGCACGCGGGCCAAGCGGCGGCTTGGGCGACTCATCTATACCTCGCTGTTATTCGGTCACCACGCGAGCGCGCATCTGTATGTTCATCACGTCCACGTCGCCACCGCCGACGACCCGAGCAGCGCGCGGCCCGGGGAGGGGTTTTACCGCTACGCCTTGCGGGCTTGGGGCGGTGCGCTCCGCGCTGGATTGGTCGCTGAGACGCGCCGCCACCACGGTGCGGTCTGGCGGCATCCCTATGCGCTTTACCTTGGCGGGGCGGCGGCGATGCTGGCGGGGGCAGCGGTGCTCTGGGGGTTGCAAGGCGTTGTTTCCCTGGGGATTATCGCGGGGTACGCGCAGCTTCAGATATTGCTCTCGGACTACGTGCAGCATTACGGGCTGCGTCGCATGCGGCGTAAGGACGGGCGGATGGAGCCCGTTGGCGCGGCGCATTCGTGGAACGCGCCGCACTGGTATTCCTCGGCGATGACGCTCAACGCGCCGCGCCATTCTGACCACCACATGACACCCTCGCGGCCCTTTCCGGCCTTGCAGCTTACGCCGGGCGCCATGCCGGTGCTGCCGCATTCTCTGCCGGTCTGCGCGGTGGTGGCGCTGGTGCCGCCGCTCTGGCGGCGGATGATGGACAGGCGGGCGGCGCGGTGGCGCGAAACCGGTGGCGTGTCGGCGGACGATCTGGCAAGCTGAGGCCATGCGCCTGATTTCCCTTGTCCTTGCCTCCGTGCTGGCTGGCCCTTCCCTGGCCGGAATGAGCGCAGAAGAATTCGATGCCTACACGCGCGGGCACACCTTCTATTACGGGACCGAGGGCGAGGAGCCCTATGGCGCCGAGGAGTACCTGCCGGGCCGCCGGGTGCGGTGGTCCTTTCTCGATGGCGAATGTCAGGAGGGGTACTGGTACGCGCGAGGTCCGCTCATCTGCTTCGTCTATGAGAACCGATCCGAGCCGCAATGCTGGAGCTTTGAGCGCCGAACCGGGAGGTTGGTGGCGCGGTTTGAGGGAGAGACGCCGATGACCGAGCTTTATGAGGTGCGCAAATCGCTGGAGCCGTTGGAGTGCCCGGGACCAAAGATCGGCGTGTGAGTTTCCGATTGCCAACCTCCGCGCGCGGTTCGTAAGAATTTTGCTGCGCCAGAATATCAAGAAACCAACATTTCGCTAGTTATCCATCACCGCGTCGTTGATGCACGCGCGCGTCAACCAAGGCGCTTGCCCTGACTGATTTGCAAATCTACTCTACGGGATAAGCAAATCTGCGAAGGAAGGGTCGGGACCATGGCGACGCGGAAACTCTATGCCGGGGTCAAGCTGCGCGAAACGCGTCAGAGGCTGGGGCTTACTCAAAAGGATTTTGCCGCGAAACTCGGGGTCTCGCTGCCATATCTCAACCAGATGGAGAACAACAACCGCCCGCTCTCGACGACCGTGGTCTTGGCGCTGGCGCAGGAATTCGGCTTTGACGTCACAGAGCTGAGCACCGGCGATGCCGAGCGGCTGGTCTCTGACATGCGCGAGGCGCTGGCCGACCCGGTTTTTGGTGCCGAGCCGCCGCCGCTGGCCGATCTGCGGCTGACCGCCTCTAATGCGCCGGCGCTGGCGCGGGCGTTCCTGGAGTTGCACCGCGCCTATCGACAGACCCACGAGCGGCTGGCGAGCCTCGACGAGGCGCTGGGGCGCGAGGATGCGCGCAGCCCGGCAAGCCCGTGGGACGAGGTGCGCGATTTCTTTCACTATTGCGACAATTACATCGATGCGGTGGACCACGCCGCCGAGCGGCTGGCCGAGGGCGGGGGGCCGGGCGGGATCGAGATGCTGGCGCGCGCGCGGCTGCGGGACATGGGGATCGGCGTGACCGAGGCGGATACCACCACGCTGCGTCACTTCGATCGCGAGTCCAGCACGCTGACGCTGTCGGCGCGCGCACCGGCGGAGACGCGGCGCTTTCAGCTCTTGCTGCAACTGGCGCTCCTCACGCAGGATAACCTGCTGGAGGCGACGCTGGATTTCGCGCGCTTCCAGTCCGAGGCCGCGCGCGCCATCGCCAAGATGGGGCTGGCCAATTATTTCGCCGGGGCCGCGCTCATGCCCTATGGCGCGTTCCTGAGCACGGCGCAGACCGTTCGCCACGATCTGGAGGTGCTGGCGCTGCGCTTCGGAGCCTCGATCGAGCAGGTCTGTCACCGGCTCTCGACCCTGCAACGCCCGGGCGCGAAGGGCATCCCGTTCTTCTTCGTGCGGGTCGATCAGGCGGGCACGATCACCAAACGCCATTCGGCCACGCGCCTGCAATTCGCCCGCTTCGGCGGCGCCTGTCCGTTGTGGAACGTGCATCGCGCCTTTGAGACGCCGGGCCGGTTCCTGCGGCAACTGGCCGAGACGCCAGACGGGGTACGCTATATCAGCCTTGCCTGCGATGTCAGCAAGCCCGGTGGCAGCTTTGGTGCGCCGGTGCGGCGATTTGCGATCGCGCTGGGCTGCGAGGTCAAGCACGCGGGCGATCTGGTCTATGCCGATGACCTGGACGTGACCAATGCCCGCGCTTTCGAGCCGATCGGGATTTCGTGCCGCATCTGCGATCGTACCGAGTGCCACCAGCGCTCGGTCCCGCCGTTGGAGCGGCGGTTGCAGGTCACGCCGGATGAGCGCGGGGTGTTGCCGTATCGGGTGGGGTGAGGCGGCGTGCGGCGGCAGACCCGCGCCTCTATCCTTGGTGCTCCGCGCCGATCCCCTGAAACATGGTGCGCAGGTCGACGGTGCTTTCCTCGCCGATCCGGTCGAAGCAGCTATCGAGCCACACGGCGGCCGTCTCGCGCCCGACATCGCGCAGGCGGGTGAGGAACGCCCATTCCACGTTCATCTTGGACGAGGCCCCCATCGGTTTCAGCGTGTCCTCGTTCTCGACCAGGTGGACCTTGACCGGGCGGTAATGATCGACTGTGAGTTTGCCCTGCCGGATCAGCCGATCGACGAAGTCGATGGCGCGTAACTCCTTTAGCAGGCTCGCGTTGAAGCTGATCTCGTTCATCCGGTTCTGGATCTCCTGGGCGGTGCGCGGGGTGCCCTTGCGCTCGACCGGGTTGATCTGGATGACCACGATATCGTCGGTGCCGGTCTTGCCGTAGAGCGGGAACAGTGCCGGGTTTCCCATGTAGCCGCCGTCCCAATAGGGTACGCCGTCGATCTCGACCGCCTGATAGATATGCGGCAGGCAGGCCGAAGCCATCACCATGTCCACGGTCAGGTGCTCGCGCGGGAAGACCTTGACCCGGCCCGTCTCGACATTGGTGGCGGAGATGTAGAGCTCGAATGCCGTGCACTGGCGCACCATGTCGAAGTCCACGCTCTCCTCGACCAGGTCGCGCAGCGGATTGATGTTGAGAGGGTTGAGCTGATAGGGCGAGGCGACGCCGGTAAGCGCGTTCATGAAATGATAGAACGGGTTGTTTTCCAGCCCCCAATTGCCGGTCACATGATCCATCGGCGTGCGTTGAAGCGGCGTGTGGCTGGCGCTCGCGCTCATCGAGCGCCAGAATTCGTCGAGCGCGGCGCGCGCGCCTTCGGGGCCTGCACGGGTATAGCCGTCGGCCAGCGCCACCGCGTTCATCGCGCCCGCCGAGGTGCCCGAGACCCCCGCGATGCGCAAGCGGCCATCCTCGAGCAGGTAGTCGAGCACACCCCAAGTGAAGGCCCCATGCGCCCCACCCCCCTGGAGGGCGAGGTTGACGGGTTTCTGCCGTTTGGCCATCGCGGGTCTCCTTGCTGCGTCGCGGCGCGCCCTGTCTTAGCGCAGATTGCCCACGGGATGTAGGGGAAATGCGGCGCGGCGGGTCACGGTCGCGTGGGATCAGCGGGTGAACGCCACCGGCAGGTTGAAGCGGTGGCGTGCCCCCGGCAGGCGGTCGGGCGCGGCGGGCAGGCGGGCGCGGCGGACCGCCCTGACCGCCGCCGCGTCGAGCCGCGCGTCGCCAGAGGAGCGCCGCAGCCCCACGCCGAGGAGCTGCCCGTCGGCGGCAACGTCGAGCACGAGATGCGTGGTGCCGGAAGCGCGCGTGCCGGATGGGTAGCGTTTGTGCCGCTCGATCCGCGAGCGGATCGCCCCACCCCACTGACCCATCAGGCTGGCGCGGGTTGCGTCGTCGATCCGGGCGGGGGCGGCGGTTTGCGCCTGGCCGCCCGCCTGCGCGCCGCCGGAGCCGCGGGCGACTTCCTTGCGTCTTGCAGGGGCGGGCGTGGCGGGGCGCGCCCGGGGTCGCGTGTCCGGCGGCGGCGGGGCATGCACGGCAGGCGGGCTGCGGTCCACCTGTGGCAGGGCTGCCATTGCCGGGGCGCGGGGTGCGTCGGGCGTGGCGGGACGTGGAGTTGGGACCGGGCGGTTCGCTGGCGTGAGGGCTGCCTCTTGCGGTGCCTCGTGTGGCTGCGACGCGGAGGGGGCGCGGGTCTCTACGCGTGGTACGGGCAGGGGGAGTGGTGTGCTCTCCACCTGAGGACGGTGGGGGGTGCGGATGGTGTCGGGCAGGGCGTCCGGCGTGGGCGGGGCTGCGTGCCCCGCCTCGGGACGCAGCGCCACGGGTTGGGTATCCGGTGCGGGTGCAGGACGCGCCGCGGGGGCCGCGTCCTGCACCGCGACCGGGCGTTGCCAGGTCTCGACCAGCGCGGCCATCTGCGGGGTGGAGGCGGCGAGCGTGGCGGTATCGGTCCCGGTCTCGCCGCCCGCGCCGCCGCCCTCGGGCGCGGCGGTCCAGAGCCCGGCATGGACAGCGGCGGCGAGGGCTACGAAGCCCGCGAATTCCAGCCCCCGGATCATTTCGCCCCCGTCACGATCTCGACCTGCGCGATCCCGCGCGCCGCCAGCTGCGGCAGGAGCCGGGCCAGCGCGCGCGCCTCCATCCGCGCCTCGGCACGGATTTGCAGGGCCTCGTCGGGCGTGGCGCGGGCGGCGAGGGCGTCGAGCACCGCGTCGCCGCGCGCCTCGTTGAAGGCGAGACGCCCCTTGGCATCCATGTAAAGCGTGTCGGTGGATGCGGCGTGGTCTCCGTCTGCGCTTTTCGGAAGGGTCACGTCGAAGGGGGCGGGGGGCGCGATCTGCGCGCTCATCAGGAAGAAGATCAGCAGCAGGAATACCACGTTGATCATGGGCACGATGGGCTCTGGTGCACGGCGGCGGCGGGGGGTGGTAAACTGCATGGGCCTACTCCACCACCACGACCCTGGAAAGACCGGCGGCGCGCAGGCCGTCGCTCACCGCGATGAGCCGTTGCAGGGGCACGCCCTCGGCGGGGCGCAGCACGACGATGTCGGAGGGTGCGGACATCAGCGGGTCGAGCGCCGCGGGCAGGGCCTCGGGGGCAATGGCCTGCCCGTTGAGGGTGAGGCTGTCGTGGCCGATGACCACCAGGCGAGGCGGGCCGTCATAGACCGTCGCGCCGCCGCCTGTGGCTATGGGCAGGCTCAGGTCATGGCCGAAGCGCGCCGTCAGCATGAAGAAAACCAGCAGCAGGAACACGACGTCGATCATTGGCGTGAGGCTTGGGCGGCGGGCGTGGCGGGGCGTGCCGAACTGCATCATGGCCGCGCCTCCGGCGTGGTGAAGATGCGGGTGGCGGCGTCCTCCATGTCGGCCTGCACATGGTCGGCCACGCTCTCGAACCAGGTCAGAGCCATCGAGGCGGGGATCGCCACGGCCATGCCCGCCGCCGTCGTCAGCAGCGCCTCCCAGATGCCGCCGGCGAGTACGGACGGGTCGGCGCTGCTGCCGCTCGTCTGAAGCGCCTGGAAGGCGGCGATCATGCCCAGCACCGTGCCCAGCAGCCCCACGAGGGGCGCGATGGTGGCTATGAGTTCCAGCACGCGCAGGCCGGTGCGAGCCTCGTTCAGCAGGGTCTTGGCAACGCGGGTGGTTTCCTCGCGTGCCTGCGCCTCGGTCCACCGGGAGGCCTGTGCTGCCTCCATCGCGGCAAGGGCGAGCCGTGCGCGCAGGCTGCGGCGTGGGCGCAGGAGGGCCGTGGCCTCGGTAGCCTGCCCGTGCTGCCAGAGCGCCACCGCGCGTTCGGTCATCGCGCCCGACCACGCTCCGGTGAGCATCAGGCGCCAGATTTTCCACAAGATGAGCGCCAGCGTAAGCACGGAAAGCGCGGCGATCACCCAGAGCGCCGGGCCACCGCGGTCGAGAAAGCCGGTGAGAGTAGTCTCATCCATGACGGGCCTCCTTTGCGGTGTCGGTGGATTGCCAGAGCGCCACGCCGCGCGCAACCGCGTCATGCACGGCACGGCCCACGGCCTCGCCCACGCCTGTGTGGAGCCCGGCATAGCGCGTGGTCCCGTCGGGCGCGGCGATGGCGATGCAATCCGTGCCGGTGCCGGTGGCGGGTCCGGTGGGCAGGGGTATTTTCGCGGCCATGATTGCAGCGGTTCGGGCCTGGGTCGCAATGCTGAGCGCCTCGAGGCGGGCGGCCTCGGTCAGCCCGGCGTCGATCTCCACCGCGACGTTGATGGTGCCCCAGGCGTGGGTGGCGAGGGGTCGGCGGGTGCCCACCGACTCGGCGTTGGAGAGGCCCACTGTGGCCACGGCGTGGGCGCGGATGCCGTCGGCATCGGCCTCGGCGGTGGTGAAGCGGGCGATGTCGCAGGACGTTAGAAAACAGACCGCGTCACGCGCGTCGCGCGCGGCCAGTTGCGCGTCGAGCCACTGGATCACGTCGAGATGCTCGGGAAGGTCGGCATTGCGCACCTCGCGCCACAGGATGCGCCGGGCACGCACGAGGCCGGGGCGGTTCACGGCCCAGCTAAGCACCGGCATCTCGTGCGGCAGGTCGAGGCAAAGCCAGGGGGGATCGAGGCGGGGCGTGGTCATCGGATCACCTCGAGTGGCTGGAAGACAGGACCCCGGGGCGTGGTCGCGTAATGGGCGCTGACATGGAAGATACGGGCGAGGTTTTCGGGTGTGAGCACCTCGGCGGGCGGGCCGTCGGCGGCGACGCTCCCCTCGCCGAGAAGAATGAGCCGCGTGCAATGTCGCGCGGCGAGGCCGAGGTCGTGCAGGGAGGCGATGACCGCGCGGCCATCACCCGCCAGCCGGGCAAAGACCTGCATGGTGGCGATCTGGTTGGCCGGGTCGAGCCCGGCGATCGGCTCGTCGGCCATCAGGAGCGGGGTCTGTTGTGCGAGCGCCCGGGCGATGAGGGCCATCGCCTGCTCGCCTCCCGAGAGCCGCGTCGCGGTGCGGTGGCGGAGGTGCTCAAGCCCCATCGTTTCGAGCGCGGAGTCCACGTGGGCGCGATCCTGCGGCCCCATCCCCTGCCAGCCGCTGACATGCGGCGTCCGCCCCAGCGCGACCAGTGTCTCCACCGTGACCGGCCAGGCAATGTCGCGCGCCTGCGGCATCCACGCCGCAGCCCGCCCGCGTGCCGCCGGCGGCAGGGCCGCGAGGCTGCTTGTGCCCTCGTGCGGCAGCAGGCCGAGGGCCGCGCGCATGAGCGTGGTCTTGCCCGCGCCGTTGGGGCCGATGAGGCCGATGAACTCGCCAGCCTCCACGTCGAGGGTGACGTCCGTGAGTATCGACCGCCCGCGCAGGCGCACCGAGAGATCACGCAGGGAAAGCAGGGTCATGCCTGTCCTCCCCGCGTTTTGTAGATGAGGTGGAGGAAGAGCGGCGCACCGACGATGGCGGTGAGCACACCGAGTTTCAGGTCGCGCTCGGGCAGGACTAGGCGCACGGCGATATCGGCGGCGAGTACCATCGCTGCGCCGCCCAGGCCCGAGGCCCAGAGGAGCCGCGATGGCCGCGCGCCGACGAGGGGGCGCAGGAGGTGCGGCACCACGAGGCCGACGAAGCCGATGGCGCCGGCCACCGCCACCGCCGCACCGACCATCGCCGCGGTGCCCAGCACCAGCGTGAGCCGCAGGCGCGCGAGACGCAGCCCCATTGCCTCGGCCGCGTCCTCGCCCAGCGTGAGCGCGTCGAGCCCGCGCCCCAGCGTCAGGAGCGCCACCCCGCCCGCCAGCATCAGCGGAGCCGCGAGCCAGACATGGGTCATTGAGCGGTCAGCGAGCGAGCCCATCATCCAGAACACGATTTCCGAGGCGGCATAGGGGTTGGGCGAGAGGTTGAGCACCAGCGAGGTGAGCGCCGCGGCGAGTGCCGAGATGGCGATCCCCGCGAGGATCAGCGTGATCGACCCGCCGCGCGGCCCCGCCAGCAGCAGGATCAGCAGCACGCCGGTGCCCGCGCCCACCAACGCCGCCACCGGCAGGGCGAGCGTGGTGACGGCGGCGAGGCCGGTATGGATGGCCAGCACCGCGCCCAGCGCGGCGCTGCCCGACACGCCGATCAGTCCCGGCTCGGCCAGCGGGTTGCGCAGGTAGCCCTGAAGCGCGGCACCCGAGAGCCCGAGGCTCGCCCCGATCATCACGCCGAGAAGCGCGCGGGGCAGGCGTATTTCGCGCATCACCAGCGGTTCGGGACCGTCGCCGCCAAGGATCAGCGCCGACAGACCATCAAGCGCGCCGATGTGCGCGGGCCCCACGCTGAGCGAGGCGAGGAACAGGGCGGTCGCGAGCGCCGAGAGGCCGAGCGCGAGAGGTTTCATTGCAGCCCCTCCCGCGCGGTGACGAGCGTTTCCACCGCGTCCAGCACGTGTGGCGTGCCGCAGATCCAGTCAGGCGAAGTGATGCGCAAGCCAGCGGTGTCGGCGGTGAGGGCGGCGAGGGCCGGGTGGGTCATCACCGCCTCGGATCGCGAGGCGCCGGGCAAGGGCGTGCCGCGGATGAGCAGGTCGGGCGCGGCCATGACCAGCCGCTCCAGCGGCACCGTGCCGCCGCCCCGCAAGCCCAGTTCGCGCGCGACATTGCTGAATCCGGCAGCGCGCAGGATGTCGTCCGCAAGCGTGCCGTTGCCCAGGCTGTAGCCGTTGGGGTGGTAGAGCGCGGCGCTGTGGGTCGTCTCTCCTGCGCGCAGCGTCTTTAGCCGCGCGTCAAATTCGGCAATGAGCGCCGCGCCGGCCTCTTCGTGGCCCAGCACGCGCGCCATTTTTGCGATCAGTGCGCGGGTGTCGTCGAGAGATTTCACGGTGTCGAACTGCACCACGCGCAACCCCACCCGACGCAGCATTCCCACCGTGGCGGGATCGGTATAGGCCCCGGCCAGCACGAGGTCGGGATCGAGCAGGTAGACCTCCTCGGCGCGACCGTGGTTGGCCTTGTAGGCGCGGGCCTCGCGGGCCATCGCTGAGCTGTGCGGATCGGCGGCCAGCTCGGAGACCGAGACGAGCTGTCCGGGGGCGGCCAGCATCATCGCCAACTGATCGGTGCACAGGTTGATCGACACGACACGGGCAGGAGCCGGGCCAGCGCTGACCGAGGCCCCCGCGAGCGCGAGGGCCAGGCCAAGGGCTATGAGCCTAGAAAGACGCACGCAGCCCCGCATAGGCCGCGCGGCCAGGCGTATTGAACCCGCCAGCCGTCTCGTAATCCTCGTCGAAGAGGTTTTCCACGCGGAGCAGGGCATCGACGCTGTCGGTGACCCGGTATGTGGCGTTGACGTGGAAGAGCGTGTAGTCGCCCACCTTGTTCGCCGCCGGGGCAAAGGGCGACGGCGTCACGCCGCCAATATGCTGAACCGTGAACTGCGCGTCGAGCCGGGGCGAGATCGCGGCGCCGAGGCCGATGGCCACGTCGTGTTCGGGCACGCGCGCCGCGGCGGCACCGTTCTGCTCGGCATCGGTATAGGTGTAGGCACCGGTTAGGGTCAGGAAGGCGTTGATCGCCACCTGTCCCGAAAGCTCGATCCCCTTGCCCTTGAAATCGCCGGTCTCGAAACAGCCGAATCCGCTGGGACAGCGGGTCGAGGTGCCATCGAAGAATATCTGGTTGTCGATATCCGTGCGAAACAGCGTGGCGCGGACGAAATCGTCGCCCTCGAACCGCTTCTCGATCCCGAGGTCGTAGCTTTCGCTGGTCTCGGGCTGGAAATTCGGGTTGCCGAAGAACGGGTCGAGCTGCACCAGAGTGGGCGCGCGGAACCCGTCTGAGGCCGAAGCGCGCAGGATCAAATCCTCTTGGATCCGCCACGCGAGCGCGGCGCGCGAGGACCATTCGCCGGAAAACTCCGAATGGTCGTCGTGGCGCACGGAGAGGGCGATATCCACCGCGTCGGTGGGGGCGAGCAGCACCTCGCCCTGCACGCCGGTGATGTCGATGGCGAGGTTGAGATCTTCTTCCTCGGTGTAGTCCGCCCCGAAGTTGACCGACCAGATGCCGCCAGAATCATAGCTGCCGCGGTAGTCGATGCGCTGGCGCTCGCCTTCGAATGGCGTGGCGAAACCGTTGGAGAAGGAGGTGCGGTCGCTCTCGAAATAGCTCAGTGCCAATTCGTGCTCGAAGGCCCCGGTGGCGAGCTCGGCAAAGGCACGCGCGCCGTGAGCCTCGCTGGTGTTGAACTCGTCAAAGGGTGCTGTCCCGTCGCCGCCGAACTCGTCGAACTCGGCGTCGCTGTCGATGTGGAGCGCGCTCAGCCCGGCGGCGAACGTGTCCGTGAACTGGTGGCGCAGGTAAAGATTGGCCCGGCGCGCTTCGGAGCCGTCCGGCTCGGAGCCCGCAGCGGAGGCGGAAAAGCCGTCGGTCTCTGTTCGGCTGAAGCTGAAGGCAAGATCGGTGCGGTCGGTGCGCGCGGTGAGGCCGAATACGCCGCGGCGGAAATCGTAGCTTCCGGCCTCGACTTCGGCAAAGCCGTGGACGCCGTCCTCGGTGGGGCGCAGGCTCTGGATATTGATGACGCCGCCCACGGCGTTGAGCCCGAAGCGCGCAGATTGCGAGCCCTTGAGCACCTCGATCCGGCCGAGCCCCGCATTGGTCAGCCCGCCGAAATCGAAGCCGCCGCCGCTCGAGGCGGGGTCGGTCACGTCGATACCGTCGATGAGCACCGGCACGTAGGCCCCGCCGAGGCCGCGAATGCGCACGGTCGAGGTGGTGCCGAGCGGGCCGTTGGCCGAGGCGGAGATGCCCGGCTGGAAGGTCAGGAAATCGCCCAATCGCGCGGTGGGTGCGTCACGCACCTCCTCGGCGGGCAACACCTCGACGGTGGAGCCGCTGCGCTCGAGCGCGGTCTGGGTCTGGTTGGCGATCACGGTGATCGTGTCGAGATCGAAGCCCTCCTGTGCGAGGGCCGGGGCTGTGGCGAGAGCGCAGAGCGCGCAGGTTACGAGATATCTCATGTCATGTCCCCCAATACCGGTTGTCGGCATCGTGTTGTCCATCGGGTCGGTCGTTGGAAAAGGACATGCCTCTCCGCAGACGGTGAAAGTGCCACCACTACGGAAAAGGTCCGTTATCCACGGCGCGCCCCGCGCCCGGATAGGGTGATCACTTCGGCAGGTCTCCTGACTTGCGGGTCATCGCTTGGCCGAACCTTCCCACACCCCGCTCGGGTGCAGTGGCATTTTTCCGGCCTCGCTCACCGCTTACAGTTGCGGGGGCAGTCACGGATTTGATCCGATGATCGGATCGCACCGTATTCCCTATTACCGGGGTATTTTCCCGGACCGAAGCAGCCCCGCGTTACGCCTGAAGTCAGATTCGCGCAAGTGTAAATCGCGCTTGCCGCGCGCCGCACGCGCGCGGTATCCCTGCGCCGCCAAGTGGATTTCGAAAGGGTGCGGGTCATGGGCTGGGCCGAGTATGTGGTGGCGCTGGCGGTGTTTTTCCTCAGCCATACGCTGCCGCTGCGGCCGCGCGTGAAATCGGCCCTGGTGGCGCGATTCGGTCAGCGGGGGTTTGCGTTGGGCTACTCGGCGCTGTCGCTGGGGGTGCTTTACTGGGTGTTGATGGCGGCGGGGCGCGCGCCCCATGTGCCGCTCTGGGGTTGGGCCGCGTGGCAGAAGCATGTGACGTTGCTCGCGATGCTCGCAGCCTGCGTGCTGGCGGCGCTGGCCATCCGGCGGCCCAACCCGTTTTCCTTTGGCGGTCGTGCGGGAGCCGGGTTCGATGCCGCGCGCCCCGGCATCCTGCGCTACACGCGCCATCCGCTGCTGGTGGCGCTGGCGCTGTGGGCGGGCGGGCATATGGTGCCCAATGGCGATCTGGCACATGTGGCGCTCTTCGGTCTTTTCGCGGGGTTCGCGATGCTGGGGCAGCGCATCGTGGACCGCCGCCGCAAGCAGGCACTCGGGCCCGAGTGGGAGCGGCTAGACGCGGCGCGGCGCGCCGTGCCGGCGTGGCCGCCGCGCCCGGCCTCGGTCCGTGGCGGTGTTGCCCGGCTGGGGCTGGGGCTTGCGGCGTTTGCCGGGCTGGTCGCGCTTCACCCGTTGGTCATCGGCGTTTCGCCCCTGCCGTGAGCCCCTGCGACCATTCGGGGCACTTGACCCCGCGCGCCGCACTCGCCAAGAACCGGTGCGAACGAGAGGGAGTAGTCGGGAATGGTGCGCAAGGCCGAGAACGGCGCCGATCTGCTGGATCGCGAGAAATCAAAGCGCGTACGCGCGCTGGCCGAGCTGTGGCCGTTCCTGCGTCCCTACCGCAAGCTGCTGGCCGCTGCCGTCTCGGCGTTGGTGCTAACCGCCGCAGTGGCGCTGATGCTGCCGATGGCGGTGCGCCGGGTGGTGGACAATTTCGGCGGCGAGGATGGCGCGCTGCTTGATCAATATTTCGGCGCGGCGCTCGTTATTGCGGCGTTGCTGGCGCTGGGCACCGGGCTGCGCTACCTGCTGGTGTCGCGGCTGGGCGAGCGGGTGGTGGCCGATATCCGCAAGGCGGTGTTCAACCGGGTGATCGGAATGAGCCCGGCCTTTTACGAGCGGGTGATGACCGGCGAGGTTCTGAGCCGGATCACCACCGACACCACACTCATCCTGTCTGTCATCGGCTCGTCCGTGTCCATCGCGTTACGCAATCTGCTGCTGTTCTCGGGCGGCATGGTACTGATGCTGCTGACCTCGGCCAAGCTGACGGGTCTCGTGCTGTTGATCGTGCCGCTGGTGGTCGTGCCGATCCTGTTTCTGGGTCGGAAGATGCGCGTACTCAGCCGCGAGAACCAGGACTGGATCGCCAACAGTTCCGGCAACGCCTCCGAGGCTCTTTTGTCGGTGCAGACGGTGCAGGCATTCACCCATGAGCGCGAGAGCCGGGCGCGGTTCGGCGATGTGACCGAACGTAGTTTCGAGGTCGCGCGCCGCCGCGTGAATACCCGCGCGCTGATGACCGTGATCGTGATCTTCCTCGTCTTCACCGGGATCGTCGGCGTGTTGTGGATCGGCGCACGGGACGTGCGGGCAGGTGAGATGAGCGCCGGCAGCCTCGTGCAGTTCGTGATCTACGCGGTGATGGTGGCGGGCGCGGTGGCGGCGCTGTCGGAAATCTGGGGCGAGTTGCAGCGCGCGGCGGGCGCGACCGAGCGGCTGGTCGATCTGCTGCATGCAGACGACCCGGTCCGGGACCCTGCGGCACCGGTGCCCGTGCCGCAGCCGGTGCGCGGCGCGATCGCGTTCGAGGGCGTGCGCTTTGCCTATCCGGCGCGGCCCGAGACCCCGGCGCTCGACGATTTCAGCCTGTCGATCAAGCCCGGCGAGACGGTGGCGCTGGTCGGCCCGTCGGGAGCGGGCAAAACCAGCGTGATCCAGTTGATCCTGCGGTTCTACGACCCGGAGGAGGGGCGCATCACGCTCGATGGCGTGGCGCTCGCAGAGATGGCGCGGCACGAGTACCGCCAGGCGTTGGCGCTGGTGCCGCAGGAGCCAGCGATCTTTGCCGCCTCGGCGCGCGAGAACATCCGTTTCGGCCGGCCTGAGGCCAGCGATGCCGAGATCGAGGCGGCCGCCCGCGCCGCCCACGCAGATGATTTCATCGCGCGTCTGCCGCAGGGCTACGACACCTATCTGGGCGAGCGTGGCGTGATGCTGTCGGGTGGGCAGAAACAGCGCATCGCCATCGCCCGCGCGATCCTGCGCGACGCGCCCGTTCTGTTGCTGGATGAGGCTACGAGCGCGCTCGACGCCGAGAGCGAGCGCGCGGTGCAGACCGCCGTCGAGGCGATGGCGCAGACGCGCACCACGATCATCGTGGCGCACCGCCTTGCGACGGTGAAGAAGGCCGACCGCATCGTGGTGATGGATCAGGGCCGGATCGTGGCGCAGGGAACGCATGACAGTCTCGTCGCGGAAAACGGGCTTTACGCACGGCTGGCGCGGCTGCAATTCACCGATGGCGCCGCGGCCTAAGCGCGGCGAACGGTCCCTTGCCCAAGGCCCCGCAATCTGGGATAACATCTAGGACATCAGATCGGAGACGCCCATGCGCGCACGCATCTACAAACCCGCCCGGACCGCCACGCAATCGGGCGTGGCCAACACGCAGAAATGGGTGCTGGAATTCGTGTCCGAGTCTGCGCGGGAGATTGACCCGCTGATGGGGTGGACCTCGAATGCCGACACGCAGGCGCAGGTGCGGCTGCGTTTTGACACGAAAGAGGCGGCGCTTCAGTACGCCCGGGAACACGGCATCGACGCGGTGGTGCAGGATCCGCACAAGCGCAAGCCCAACATCCGCCCCGGCGGCTATGCAGAGAACTTCTCGACCAAGCGGCGGCAGGTCTGGACGCACTAAGCGTCATCCGCCAATTCCGGGCGCCTTCCGGATTACGCGGAAAGTACCGTTACTTCACGACCTGGTCACTTAACCCGCCATCAGCGCCTCGGCGGCGGCGCGGGCCTCTTGGGTGACATGCTCGCCCGAGAGCATACGAGCGATTTCGTCCACGCGGTTGGCCCCGTCGAGGGTGCGCACGGTCGAGAGTGTCATCTCGTCCTCCACCCGTTTCTCTACCCGCCAGTGATGCGCCCCGCGTGCCGCAACCTGCGGCGAATGGGTGACAACCAGTACCTGCCCGTCTGTCGCCAACCGTTCCAGACGCCGCCCGACCGCGTCCGCCGTGGCGCCGCCCACGCCGCGGTCGATTTCGTCGAAGATCATGGTCAGCCCCGCATCAGGGGCGGACAGGCAAAGCTTGAGCGCAAGCAGAAAACGGCTCAACTCGCCCCCCGAGGCGATCCGGCTTAGTGGTCCGGAAGGCGCGCCGGGATTGGTCGCCACGGTAAAGCTCACGGCGTCGTGACCCGAGGGACCGGGATCGGCAGGGGCGATTTCGGTCGTGAAAATGGCACGTTCCATCCTGAGCGGTGCAAGCTCGGCCATCACGGCGGCGTCAAGTCGAGCGGCGGCCTCGCGGCGGGCGTGGCTCAGTGCCGTTGCCTCGTGGTCATAGCGCTGCGCGGCGGCGTCCCGGTCTGCGCGGCGGGCCGCCAGATCGCTGTCGCCCGCGTCGAGCGCAGCCAGTTGCGTGCGCAGGGTGTCGGCGAAAGCAGCGAGGTCATCGGGCAGAACGTCGTGCTTGCGCGCCAGCCCGCGAATGGCAAAGAGGCGTTCTTCGCTGCGTTCGAGGTCGAGCGGGTCGAAGTCGAGTGCCTCGAGCGCCGCCTGTGTCTCGCGCCCGGCCTCGTCGAGTTCGACCAATGCGCGCGAGAGCGCGGCGAGTGCACCATCGAGCCGCCCCTCGGCCTTGTCGGAGACGCCTTCGAGCCAGCGCAGCGCATCGCCCGCTGCCCCCTCGGCCCCATCGGGACCAAGCACCTGCGCGGCGCGGGCGATATCCTCGCGGATGCGCTCGGCCCCTTGCATCAGGCGGCGTCGTGTATCGAGCGTCGCCTCTTCGCCGGGTTGCGGGTCGAGCGTATCAAGTTCGGCCACAGAATGGCGCAGGAAATCCTCTTCGGCGCGCATGGAGGCGAGAGCCGCCTCGGCCTCGTCAAGCGCCTTTTGCGCAGTGGCGCGGTTGCGCCACGCCGCCCTGACGGAGTTGCGCTGCGCGTCCAGCCCACCGAAGGCGTCGAGCATGTCGCGATGGCCGCGCGGGTCAAGCAGGCCGCGATCATCGTGCTGGCCATGCAGTTCCACGAGCGTCGCCGAGAGCCGCCGCAGCACCTCGCCCGAGACGCGGCGATCGTTGACCCAGGCGGTCTTGCGCCCGTCCTGTGCGTTGACGCGGCGCAGGATAAGGTCGTCCTCTTCGGGCAGCCCGGCCTCGGCCAAAACAACGCGGGCCGGGTGATCGGCGCCGAGCTCGAACACCGCCACGACCTCGCCGCGTTCGGCCCCTCTCCGCACCAGATCGGCGCGCCCGCGCCAGCCCAGCACGAATCCGAGGCAGTCGAGCAGGATGGACTTACCGGCCCCGGTCTCGCCGGTGAGCACGTTCAGCCCCGGCCGGAACCCGAGCTCCAGCCGGTCGATGATGAGCATGTCGCGGATTTCGAGCGTCGCCAGCATCCGGTCATTCCATGGGGCAGGGGCGCACCCCGCCGCCCCCTAGAGCCACCGACCGAGCACGGTCTGGCGGTAGATTTCCTGCAACCAGCCGTCACCTGCGGCCTCGAGTGTGTGACCCTGACCGGTCAGGAGCGCGTAACTCTGCTCGTACCACTCGGTACCGCGGAAATTGTGGCCAAGGATCGCGCCGGCGGTGCGCGCCTCGTCCACGAGCCCGAGCGAGAGGTAGGCCTCGACCAGGCGGTGCAGTGCCTCGGCGGTGTGGGTCGTGGTCTGGAAATCCTCGACCACCACGCGAAAGCGGTTGGCCGCGGCGGCGAAGTTGTCGCGCTTGAGATAGTAGCGCCCGACTTCCATTTCCTTGGAGGCGAGATGATCGTAGGCGAGATCGAACTTGAGCCGCGCAGACGTAGCATACTCGCTTTCGGGGTAGCGCTCGATCACCTCGCGCAATGCCTGAAGGGCCTCGAAGGTGAGCTGCTGGTCGCGGCCAACCTCGTCGATCTGATCATAATAGCTCAGCGCCAGCAGATACTGGGCATAGGCGGCGTCCTCGTCGGCGGGATAGAAATCGAGATAACGCTGCGCGGCCGCGCGGCTTTCCTCGTAATTGCGGTCGCGGTGATGGGAAAAGGCCTGCATGATGACCGCGCGCTTGGCGAACCCGGAATAGGGATAGAGCCGCTCGACCTCGGCGAAGCTCTGGGCGGCGAGCTTGGGCTTGTTTCGTGAAAGATCGTACTCGCCGCGTTCGAATATCTGTTGCGCGGTGTAATTCTCGTAGTTGAGATTGCCGCGCTCCACGCTCTCACCGCCATCGCAGCCTGCGAGAAACAGAACCACGAGAGCCGCCCCCGCGATCTGCGCCGGACCCTTGCCGATTGTCATGCACATTCTTCCCGTCGTGTTTCGCAAAGGCGTTCCCACCGCCACGGTCTCGCTCTAGCACATAAATCTGCGGTGCAAAACGGGTTTGGCGCGGGGAACGTGATCGCGGGTCAGGCGACGCGGGGAATCTCGCCGACATGCACGCCGGCACCGGGCAGGCGCGCTGCCGTGGCCGCGTCACAGGTGACGATCCGATAGTTGGCCTGATCGGAAAACAGCGCGTGCAGCAGGTCGTTGGTGAGCGCATGGCCCGCACGCATCCCCTGGTAGAAGCCGAGGATCGGAAGCCCCGCGAGCCCCAGATCGCCGACCGCGTCGAGCATCTTGTGACGCACCGCTTCGTCGGCGTGGCGCAGCCCGCCGGGGCTGAGCACCTCGTCGCCGTCTACGACGACGGCGTTTTCCATCGTGCCACCGAGCGCGAGGCCGTTGGCGCGCATGGTCTCGACATCGGCCTTGCGGCAGAAGGTGCGCGAATTCGAAAGCTCGCGCACGAAGCTGCCATTGGACATGTTGAGGCTCTTGGTCTGTACGCCTATGGCCGCGTCCTCGAACTCGATGGTGAACTCGATGCGCAGCGTATCGTCGGGCGAGAGCCGTGCGCGTGCTGCGCCATTTGCAACCTCGACGGGGCGCAGGACGCGGATGGCGCGCACCGGAGCGGCCTGCGGTGTGAGGCCCGCGGCGAGTATCTTGGTGACGAACGGCACGGCGCTTCCATCGAGGATCGGAACTTCCGGACCGTCGATCTCCAGCGTGGCGTTGTGGACGCCGCACCCGACCAGCGCTGCCATCACATGCTCGACGGTCGAGACAGACGCATCGCCCGCGCCCACCAGCCGCGTGCAGAGCGGCGATTGCACCACCCGGTCCCATAGTGCGGGAATTGGCGGGGTGGTCTCGTCCAGATCCGTGCGGTGAAAGACGATGCCGGCCCCAGCGGACGCCGGTCGCAGCACGAGACGCGCGGGCTTGCCCGAATGCAGGCCAACACCGTCGAAACTAACCGCCTGTCTGATCGTTCTTTGCACGCTCTGTTCCGATCATTCGACCAGATGGCTCGCTGCAGCGTGGCGTGCCGCTCTGGGCCGCCCATGACGCGAGCATATGGTCATGAAATTTTAACTGAGACGTGTCTAAAGGCTGCAAGGAACAGCCTCAACTCAATCTTTGTAACCGACTGAAACATCGCGACGCGTTGCATGGGCGGGATTCTGCCTATGCCGCCCAGGTGTTGCTATTGAAATGAAAAAGCCGCCCCGAAGGGCGGCCAGATCGGGCGGTGATGTGCCTGTTTTCAGTTTGCCTGACGCCGCAGGAAGGCCGGGATCTCGATCTGATCCTCCTCTTCCTGCTCGCGGGGCGCGGGCTGCGCGGAGCGCGCGGCCTGCATTGGGGGCTGCTGGCGCGCGGGGCGCGGGGCCTCTTGTCCGCCATGCCCGGTCATCCGGTTGATGAGCGAATTGATCCCGAACCGCGGCTTATCGTCCGGTGCGGCCCCGTCCCCGGACGAGGCGGGGGCCTGCTCGGATGCGGCTGGCTGTTGCTGGCGCGCTGCCGCCTGCGAGGGGACCTTGCTCACCGCCACCTGGAGCCGCTGCATCGCCTCAGGGGAGGGGGTGCCGGGCGCGGGCGCGCGTGGCGCGAGGAAGGCGTCGAGCTCTTCCTCGATCTCCATGTCGGTCTGGCCTGATGCCACGGCTTCTTCGGCGCGGGGCTGGTAGGCGGGTGGAGGGAGATCGTCATCGGCGCCCTGCGCAACGAAAGTATCGGGTTGGGCAGGCTCGGCCCGTGGTTCCTCGGTGCGGTCGAAGAGCGAGGGTTCTTCAGCCACCGCGGGGGTGGCCCCGCCATGCTCGGCGTGAAGGTCGGCCTCGATGGCCTCGGGCTGCCGGAGAGGCTCGGCCAGAGAGCGGCGCGGTACGGGCACGTCGGCAGAGTTTTCACTGGCGTCGATGCCGGTGGCAACGACGCTCACGCGCATCCGGCCCTCCATCTCGATGTCGAGCGTCGAGCCGACGATGATGTTGGCGTCGGGGTCCACCTCCTCGCGGATGCGGTTGGCGGCCTCGTCAAGCTCGAACAGCGTCAGGTCGTGGCCGCCGGTGATGTTGATAAGCACGCCGCGCGCGCCCCTGAGGCTGATTTCGTCGAGAAGCGGGTTGGCGATTGCCTTCTCGGCGGCCTGCACGGCGCGGGTTTCGCCGTCGGCTTCGCCGGTACCCATCATCGCCTTGCCCATCTCGTCCATCACCGCGCGCACATCGGCGAAATCGAGGTTGATGAGACCAGGGCGCACCATCAGGTCGGTGACGCCCTTGACACCCTGGTAGAGGACGTCGTCGGCCATGCTGAAGGCCTCGGTGAAGGTGGTCTTGTCGTTGGCAAGACGAAAAAGGTTCTGGTTGGGGATGATGATGAGCGTATCCACCATCTTCTGCAGTGCCTCGACACCGGCCTCGGCCTGCTTCATGCGCTTGCCGCCCTCGAACTGGAACGGTTTCGTGACGACGCCCACGGTCAGCACGCCAAGCTCGCGCGCGGCCTGTGCGATGATCGGGGCGGCGCCGGTGCCCGTTCCGCCGCCCATTCCCGCGGTGATGAAGCACATGTGCGAGCCCGCGAGGTGATCGACGATCTGCTCGATCGATTCCTCTGCGGCGGCGGCGCCGATCGACGCCTTGGCCCCCGCGCCGAGGCCCTCTGTCACCTTCACGCCCAGTTGGATGCGGCTCTCGGCCTGGCTCTGGCTGAGGGCCTGGGCGTCGGTATTGGCGACGACGAAGTCAACGCCGTCGAGGGCCTTTTCGATCATGTTGTTGACCGCGTTACCGCCAGCGCCTCCGACACCGAACACGGTGATCCGCGGCTTGAGGTCGTCCTGACCGGGGAGTGAAAGGTTGAGTGTCATTGCTCTGTCCGCCTGTCTCTGGGCCTGTCTGCGCAGGCCGTTTTCCGCCTGATTGTCCCCATTCTTACCGATGGTTGCGTCAATCGTCACCAAAAAAACACCGTGAAACTACCAAATATGCCCTGATTTCTGGGCGTTTTCGCGGGATTTCGCTCATTTCGCCACATATTGCGGTCACCAGTTGTCCCTAAACCATTTGACCGCCCGCCGCAGCGAGCGTGCCGGGTAGCGGTCCACGGGGATGTCGAAATCCCACCATTCGTCCTGTGGGTTGGCCGCGAACAGGCACATGCCGACGGCGCTGGCAAAGGCCGGGCCGGTGGCCGCCTGCGGCAGACCGTGCACGCGCAAGGGGCGCCCGAGGCGCACGCGCTGTCCGAGGATGCGGCTCGCGAGCCCGTCGAGGCCGGGGATCTGGCTGCCGCCGCCGGTGAGCACGATTTGCTGGCTGGGCAGGTGGTCGAAGCCGGCCGCATCGAGCCGCGCGCGCACCTCTTCGAGGATTTCCTCCACGCGGGGGCGCATGATGCCGATCAGTTCGGCGCGGCTGACCTTGCGGCGGTCGTGCTCGTAATCGCCGGTCTCGCCGCCGGTCTCGATCATCTCGCGGTCATCCATGCCGGTGGCTACGACCCCGCCATAGAAGGTCTTGATCCGCTCGGCGGTGGCTTGCGGCACCTGAAGACCCATCGAGATGTCGCTGGTGACGTGGTCGCCGCCGATGCGGACGCAGTCCGCGTATATCATGTGCTTCTTGATGAAGATCGAAAGCCCCGCGCTACCGCCGCCCAGGTCGATGCAGGCGGCACCCAGCTCCTGCTCGTCCTCGACCAGCGCGGCGATCCCCGAGACATAGGCCGAGCTGCCGACGCCCGCGAGCTCCATGTCGCAACGCTTTACGCAATGCGCGAGGTTCTGAACGGCCACCCCGTCCACGGTGAGCATGTGCATATCGGTAGCCAGCCAGTTTCCGATCTGGCCGCGCGGGTCGATCAGCCCGGAGCGGTGGTCGAGCGCGAAATTTACGGGCTGGGCGTGCAGCACTTCGCGTTCCTCGCCGATATCGGGCACGTCGCACGCGCTGAGCACGCGGCTGATGTCGTTCTCGGTCACGGTCTGCCCGGTGATGTCGACTTCGCCGGCGAGCCCGTAGCTGCGCGGGCGCGCGCCAGAGAAACAGGCGATGACGTGATCCACGCGAATTTGCGCCATCTTCTGAGCTGCCTGCACGGCGGTGCGGATCGCGCGCTCGGTCTCGGCCATCGCCTCGATCTCGCCCAGACGCACCCCGCGTGAGCGCGTCGTCGCCGCACCGATCACGCGGAATCCTGCCTGCCCGGCCATGCGCCCGACCTCCTCGGCCGCGGCAAAGCGCCCGGTGCCGTCGAAGCGCAGCACCAGGCAGGAAATCTTGGATGTGCCGACATCAAGAACCGCTACCACGCCGCGCTGGATCGCGGCCTTGCGCATCGCGCGCATCGCGCGCTGGGATTCGTAAAGTTCGATCATCTGGTTTCCGTCCCTGACGAAATGGCTGGCACGCCGGACGCGCGCGTGATGCGCCACCACTCCTCGGTGGCATGTTCGCTCATGCGTACCGTGGGTCGCGTGCTGAGGCGCATGTCGATGCTCACAAGGTCGCGTTCCAGCAGGTCGCTGGCCCGGTCGAGCACGATTACCCGCTCGACCGCGCGCACCGGTTCGCGCTCGGGCAGGCGCACCCGTCTGCCGTCGCCAAGCACGAGGTCCCAGCGCCGCTCGCCCATACGCACGAGGCCGCGCAGCGGGCGTTTCAACGCAGTCGCCGAGGCGAGAATGTCGAGTGCCTGCGGCACCGCGAGGTCGGCACCGCTTCCCGCCAGCACCGGCAGGTCGGCATGCGTTGTGCGCGCCTCGACCGTGGCGATGGCCGCGCCACTGATGTCGAGTACCTCGAATCCGTGGCGCGTGCGCCACAGAGCTACCGGCACGCGCTCGGTCACGGCGACGCGCAGCACGCCGCCCTGCCGGATACGCAGCTCGGCACGCGCGACGGCCGGAAGCCCCTCGATCATCTCGCGGAGCGCGGCCATGTCGAAATCGAAGGAGCTGGCGGGCAAGTCATACGGGAAGATCTCATGAATATCCTCCTGTACACCGGCGCTGGCACCCTCAAGTTCGATCAGGTGGACCATGAATTCCGGTCGCGTTTCGATCTGGCGGCGGATCTCGGCGATGCGGTCGGCGATATTCGCGCGCCGGTCGGCATCGTAGAGATATCCGCCCGCAACTCCCGCGACGATCAGCAGTGGCAGGCCTAGCCGCGTCAGCCGCCGGTAGCCCGGTGTGAGACGCATCCGCTCCAGCCGGTAGCGCAGCCGCGAGGGGGAGGGATCGGCGCGGGGGATCACCGGCCGCATGACGCGTCCTCCACCATCCAGCGAACGAGGTCTGGAAAGGATATTCCCACCGCCTGCGCCTGTTCGGGGCTGAGTGAGGTGGGCGTCATCCCTGGCTGGGTGTTGGTCTCCAGCAGCACCAGTCCGTCTGCCCCGCGCCCCTCGTCCCAGCGGAAATCGGTGCGGCTCAGCCCGCGGCAGCCCAGCACTTCGTGGGCGCGCAGGGCGTGGGCGAGGCAGGCGTCGAAAATGTCCTGCGGCACCTCGGCGGGGACCACGTGGCGCGATCCGCCGGGTGTGTACTTCGCATCGTAGTCATACCAGCCGTCGGTGAGGATGTCGGTAACCGTGAGCGCGCGGTCGCCCATCACGGTGGTGGTGAGTTCGCGACCAGGGGCATAGGCCTCTACCATGACCGTCTCTGGCATCTCGTCCGACAGTTGCGGTGGACCGTTAGCGGCCTCCTGCACGAGGTAGACGCCGACCGAGGAGCCCTCGTTGTTGGGCTTGACCACGTAGGGCGGGGCCATCACATGGCGCTTGCGCACCGCCTCGCGCGGGGCCAGCAGGCTTGCCACCACTGGCAGTCCGGCGGCGCGGTAGGCGGCTTTCGTGCGTTCCTTGTCCATTGCGAGTGCCGAGGACAGTACGCCGGAATGGGTGTAGGGGATGCGCAGCCATTCCAACAGGCCCTGAACGCAACCATCCTCGCCCCAGCGACCGTGCAGCGCGTTGAAGACCACGTCGGGAGAGATGTCCTGAAGTTGTGCGCAGAGATCGAGCCCGGCGTCGATCTCAACGACCCGGTAGCCTGCGTCCCGAAGCGCTGCGGCGCATTCACGCCCGGAGGAGAGTGACACCTCGCGCTCTGCCGAGGGGCCGCCCATCATCACCGCAACCATCGGGGTTGTTCTGCCCGAACCAACCACCTAGTGCCTCAATTTTCCGGGCCGCTTCGCGCGACCGCGTTATCGTTCTGACTGCTCTTTGTCGGGGCTGTCGCCCGGGGCCGGTTCGCCGACCCTCATGATTTCCCACTCTAGCTGTATTCCGCTATTTTGGAAAACCCTTTTTCGTACCTCCTCGCCGAGACCCTCCAGGTCGGCCGCGGAGGCCCCGCCGGTATTGATGAGGAAATTGGGGTGCTTCCCGCTCATCTGTGCGCCCCCGCGCCGCGCGCCGCGCAGCCCCGCGCGGTCAATCACCGACCAGGCCTTGAGGTCGTGCACGTCGTCGGCGCGCCCCGTGCTGCTAAAACCGGCCGGGTTGCGGAAAGTGCTGCCGGCGCTGCGGTCCCTGGTGGGTTGCGTGGCGTCGCGGCGGGCCACCTGATCGTCCATCTTGGCGATTAGCGTTTCGGGCGCGCCGGGCGGACCCTGGAACGTGGCCCCGATGATGATGCAGCCCTCGGGAAGGTCGCTGTGGCGATAGCCGAAATTCAGTGCCTCTGGTGTCAGCGTCAATGCCTTGCCCGCGCGCGTCACCGCCTGCGCCTCTACGAGGTGATCGGCCACGTAAGAGCCGTAGCAGCCCGCATTCATCCGCACCGCGCCGCCGATGCTGCCAGGGATGGTGCGCAGAAAGGTGAGGTCGATCCCGGCATCGGCTGCGCGCCGCGCCACATGCGCGTCGAGCACCGCCGCTCCGGCGGTGACGCGGTCGCCGTTCGCCTGGATCGTGTTGAAGCCGCGCCCCAGCCGGATCACCACCCCGCGGATACCGCCGTCGCGCACGATGAGATTGGAGCCCACGCCCATCGGGAATACCGGGATGTCCGGGTCGAGCGCGCGCAGGAACTCTGCGAGGTCATCGGTGTCGGCGGGCTGAAACAGCCAGTCCGCCGGGCCACCCACGCGCAGCCAGGTCAAATCGGACAGGGGGCGGTCGCGGCTCAGCCGCCCGCGCGGTACCGGCATGGTCTGCGGCATCTCGGTCATGGCGGTCCTTGTGCCCCGGCGGGGCCGGGAGGTAAAGCCGCCTGTCAGTTGCGTGGTGGTACCAGCTTGCCGGGATTCAGGATATTGTCGGGGTCGAGCGCGGCCTTGATCGCCCCCATCATTGCCCAGCCCCCCCCGTGTTCGCGCGCCATATAACCCAGCTTACCCACGCCGATGCCGTGCTCGCCGGTGGCGGTGCCGCCCATGCTCAGCGCACGCTCCACCATCCGATCCGAGGCGGCTTTGGCGCGCGCGATCTCGGCTTCGTCGGCCATGTCCACCATCAGCACGGCGTGGAAATTGCCGTCGCCGACGTGGCCGAGGATCGGTCCTGCCACGCCCGCCTGCGCGAGATCGGTGCGTGTCTCCTCAATCGCCTCGGCCAGGCGCGAGATCGGCACGCAGATATCGGTGACGATGGCGCGCGCGCCGGGGCGGCTGGCGAGGATCGCGTAGTAGGCATTGTGGCGCATGGTCCAGAGTGCGTTCCGCGCCTCGGGGCGTGTGGCCCAGTCAAACCCCTTGCCGCCATGATCGCTGGCGATCGCGCCGAAGGTTTCGGCCTGTTCGCGCGCGCCCGTTTCGCTGCCGTGGAATTCGAGCAGAAGGTGCGGCGTCTCGGCGAGGTCGATGCCGGAATAGGCGTTGACCGCGCGCACGCTGTCCTCGTCCATCAGCTCGATCCGCGCCATCGGTACGCCGCACTGGATCGTGTCGATGACCGTCTCGACGGCGTCCCCCACGCTGTCGAACGCGCAGACCGCCGCCGAGATCGCCTCGGGTTGACCATGGAGCCGCAGGGTCAGCTCGGTGATGAGGCCGAGCGTGCCCTCGGAACCCACGAACAGCGCGGTGAGATCGTAGCCAGAGGAGGATTTGCGCGCCGCAGTGCCGGTGCGAATCACCTCTCCAGTCGCTGTCACCACCTCGAGCGCCAGAACGTTGTCGCGCATGGTGCCGTAGCGCACCGCGGTGGTGCCGCTGGCGCGGGTTGCGGCCATGCCGCCGAGGGCGGCGTTGGCACCGGGATCGACCGGAAAGAACAGGCCGGTGGCGCGCAGCTCCTCGTTCAGCGCCTCGCGCGTCACGCCGGGCTGGACGCGCGCCACCATGTCGGCCTGCGCCATCTCGAGGACGCGGTTCATGCGGCTAAAATCCACCACGATCCCGCCGGAAAACGCCTGCGACTGTCCTTCGAGCGAGGTGCCGGTGCCCCATGCCGTGACCGGCACGCGGTGGCGCGCGCAGATGGCGACGATGCGCGCCACCTCGTCGGTGGTTTCGGGATAGGCGACAGCATCGGGCGGGCTGAGCGGGAAATACGACTCGCTGCGACCGTGAAGATCCAGATCGGACTTGGAGAGGCTGAGCCGTTGGCCTAGACAGGAGTGCAGGTCGTCAAGGGCTTTTTGCGTGTCCATTGGGCAACTTTCGTTCGTGACTGTCACGATACCCTAGGCGATGAAGCCGCGATGCGAAAGCAGCGCAGTCGGATGGTAACGTGACGCAGCCCGGGGACAGATCGTTTTTCGCGCGATTGCGCAGACAGGCGGCGATTCGCCTGCGCGGGGGCTGGCGGATGCTGCGCAGGCGCGGGCCGAGCCAGTTCCAGTTCTGGGTGATCGCGCTCCTGCTGGGAAGTGCCGCGGGATACGCGGCAGTGCTGTTTCGCAAGGGTATCTCGGCGCTGGAAGGAGTGGTCTACCAGACCGGGGACGTGGCTCGGCTACACTCGCAAGCCGAGCATCTGCCGTGGTTCTGGGTGCTGATGGTGCCGGTGGCCGGGGGGCTGATCGTTGGCCTGGTCCTGCATCGGTTCACCGATGACGGGCGCGTGCGCACGGTCGCGGACGTGATCGAGGGCGCGGCGCTCAGCGAAGGTCGGGTCGAGCGGCGCGCGGGGCTGGCCTCGGCGCTCGCGTCTCTGGTGACGCTGGGCACAGGTGGCTCGTCGGGGCGAGAGGGACCGGTGGTGCATCTTGCTGCGGTCATCTCGGGCTGGGTGAGCGACCGCCTAAATGCCGACGGGATCACTGGGCGCGACCTCCTGGGCTGCGCGGTGGCCGCCGCCGTTTCGGCGTCTTTCAACGCGCCCATCGCCGGTGCGCTCTTCGCGCTCGAGGTGGTGCTGCGGCATTTCGCGATCCACGCTTTCGCGCCCATCGTGATCGCGAGCGTTGCGGGCACGGTCATCAGCCGACTGCATTTCGGCGACGTAACCGAATTCGCGCTGCCGGTGAGCAGCGTGCTGTCCTTTTACGTGGAACTACCCGCCTTCCTCATCCTCGGGCTGGTCTGCGGGCTGGTGGCGACGCTGATGATGCTGGCGATCTTTGTGGCCGAGGATGTGGCCGGACATGTGCAGATGCGCCTGCGCATACCGCGCTGGCTGCGGCCCGCAGCGGCGGGGCTGATGCTCGGGGCGTTGGCGATCTGGTTTCCGCATATCATTGGCGTGGGCTACGAGACCACCTCGGCGGCGCTGACCGGGCGGTTGGTGTGGCACGAGGCAATCGTGTTCGCCGTCCTCAAGGTGCTGGCGGTGGCAATCACCCTGGGCGGGCGCATGGGTGGTGGCGTGTTCTCGCCTTCGCTGATGGTAGGGGCGCTCACGGGCCTGACCTTCGGGTTGCTGGCGACGGCGGTTCTGCCCGACTATTCCGGTGCGGCCACACTCTATGCGCTAGCCGGGATGGGTGCGGTGGCGGCGGCGGTGCTGGGCGCGCCCATTTCGACCACGCTGATCGTGTTCGAGCTGACCGGCGACTGGCAGACGGGTCTTGCGGTCATGGTGTCCGTCTCGACCTCGGTGGCGCTCTCGGCGCGACTGGTCCGGCGCTCGTTCTTCCTGACTCAGCTCATGCGGCGCGGCATCCGTCTGGCTGCGGGGCCGCAGGATTACCTGCTGGGCATGTTCCGGGTGTCACGGCTGATGCGTGACCCCGATCACGCCCGCGCCGCCGACCCCGACCAGTGCTGGTCGCTGATCGAGCAGGGGATCTATGTCGATGCCAGCGCCACGCTCGAGACGGCCATGCCGGTTTTCGAGCGCGCGGGCGTGCCCTTCGTGCCCGTGGTCACGCTCTCGGGAGGGGATGCCCCGCCGGACCTCGCGGGGGCGTTGTTTCACGTCGATGCGCTCAAGGCGTATAACGGCGCGCTGGCCGCCGTGTCGAAGGAAGAGCACGGCTGAGCGACGCGTCCCCGTGCGTCGCCCGGCAATCAGATACGCTCTACCGCGACCTTGTCGGTCGTGTAGAAGGCGATGTGCCCGGCGATCCGCACGGCCTCGGGCTTTGGTGCCTCGTAGCTCCAGGCGGCGTTCTCGATGGTCTGGCTCTTGGTCTCGATGGAGAAATAGCGCGCATCCCCTTTGAACGGGCAATGGCTGGTCTGTTCGCTCTCATCGAGAAACGCCATCGCAATGTCCTCGCGCGGGAAATAGATCACCGCCGGGTACTCGCCCTCGGTAAGTTCGAGCGCGTTGCGGCTTTCGGCGAGGATTGCGCCGCCCGCGCGCACCGTCCAGGTGCCGTCGGCCTTGCGTATCGTTATCTTGTTCATGTGTCGTCCTTCCTGTCGTTCCGGTGTTCTTGTTCGGTCATGTCTGCCGTCCGAGTGTCACGGGAATGTGTCACAGCGGCGCGGTCTGTCGCTGCAACCATACCCGCGCCGGTGCCGAAAGCAGAGGGCCGATCTTGTCGCGGCAGGCCGCGTGATAGCCGTCGAGCCAGGCGCGCTCTGGCGCGGATAGCAGGTCTGAGCGGATCAGGCGGCGGTCAATGGGCGCGAATGTGACGGTTTCGAAATCGATCTGCGTGGCCCCGTCGCCGCCCGTCACGGGGGAGGCCTCGCGCACCACGATCAGGTTCTCGATCCGGATGCCGAAGGCCCCTTCGCGGTAATATCCAGGCTCGTTTGACAGGATCATGCCGGGCGCGAGCGGCACCTCCGACAGGCGCGAGAGTCGCTGCGGCCCCTCGTGTACGCAGGAATAGACGCCGACCCCATGCCCGGTGCCGTGGCCGTAATCGCAATCGTCGAGCCACAGATGATAGCGCGCCAGCGCATCGAGATCGCGGCCCGCGAGCCCCTCGGGGAAGCGCAGGCGCGAGATGGCGATCATGCCTTGCAGCACGCGGGTAAAGGCCGTGCGTTCCGCGTCTCCGGGCGTGCCCACGGGCAGGGTGCGGGTGATGTCGGTGGTGCCGTCGAGATACTGCCCGCCACTGTCGAGAACCAGCAGGTCGCCCGCCCGAAGCGTGCGGTTGCTGGCCTCGGTCACGCGGTAATGCGGCAGCGCTCCGTTGGGGCCCGAACCGGCGATGGTGTCAAAGCTGATGTCGAGCAGGCGACCGGTGGCGGCGCGGCATTGCTCCAGCTTTGTCACCACGTCGATCTCGGTCAGCGTCCCGGCGGGCTGCGCGTCGAACCACGCAAGGAATTCGCAGACCGCCGCACCGTCGCGCAGGTGGGCGGCGCGGGTGGCGTCGATCTCGGCGACGGTCTTTTGCGCCTTGGGCAGGATACAGGGATCCTCGGCCCATGTATGTGCGACACCCGCCGCCGCGAGCCGCTGCACGACCCAGACTGGCACGCTCTTGCGGTCTAGTTGCACTGGGCCGTCGAGTGAGTCGAGCGCGGGGCCAAACGCCTCGGGAGCGGCTGACGTCACCTCGTCGCCCAGATGCGCGCGCGCACGGGTATCGAGCTTGGCCGGGTCGGTGAAGAGCGCCACACGGCCCGTGTCGTGCAGGATGGCAAAGCCCTGCGGCACCGGGTTGCGGGGGATGTCGGCACCGCGGATGTTCAGCAACCAGGCGAGGGAATCGGTGAGCGTGATGACCGCCGCACGCGCACCGGACGCGCGCAAGCTCTCGGCCAGTTGCGCGCGTTTCTCGGCATGGGTCGCGCCCGCCAGTGTCTCGGGCCAGGGCTGTATCGGGCCGCGCGGCGGGGCGGGACGGTCGTGCCAGACGGCATCGACCAGGTTGTCGGACGGCACGAGCCGGACGCCTTCGGGCAGTGCCGCCTCGATCTCGTCTATCTGTCCGGGTGTCCACAGCCACGGGTCGAACCCCACCGCGCCCCCCCCGGGCAGGTGCCGGGCGAGCCACGGTCCGGGCCGCGTCTCGGGCCAGTCCACGGGGGTGAAATGCCCGGTATCGATCTGCCCGCTCACCTGCACGCGGTAACGCCCGTCCACGAACACGCTCGCCACATCGTTCAGCACCACGCAGAGCCCAGCCGAACCGGTGAAGCCCGTGAGCCACGCCAACCGGTCGTCGCAGGGCGCGACATATTCGCCCTGGTGCGCGTCCGCCCGCGGCACGAGAAAGCCTACGAGACCTGCCTCGGCCATCGCGCGGCGCAGGCGGGCAAGGCGCGGCGGGCCCTGTTCGGGGCGCGCGGTCTCGGTAAAGCTCTGGAACAAAGGCCGTCTCTCTCGTGGTGCGGGGTGGGGTTCAGTGCTAAAGAAGAGCCCGTGAAATGGCAACAACGGGGGCGGGGCAATGGAAAGCCGGGTACGCGCGGGCGAGAGGCTGGTCGAGGTGCCGGAGGCAGGCGACGCCGCCCTGCACTTCATCGGGCGCATCCACACGCCCTGGACCGAGCGCAAGGACTGCCCCCGGCAGGGGCGCGTAGATGGGCCCGAGTGCCGGGTGGAGGTGTTCGCGCCATGGCAGGAGGCGCTTATGGGGGTCGAAGACTATGCCCATCTCGACTTGCTCTATTGGCTTGACCGGGCGCGGCGCGACCTCGTGGTTCAGAACCCCGGCAATGACGGTGTGCGCTATTTTGGCACCTTCGCCCTGCGCTCGCCGCAGCGGCCCAATCCCATCGGTCTCTCACGCGTGCGGCTGGAGCGGGTCGAGGGGACCACGCTGATCGTGCGGGGGCTTGATTGTCTCGATGGCACGCCGCTCATCGACATCAAGCCGGTGACCTGCGAATTCACCCCCAAGGCCCCGCCCAAGGGCTGAGCAACGCGGAGGTTTCAAGCATCTGGCGAAGGTGCTAAGCCCACGCGCAATCCATCCCCACGAGGACGCCATGACGACCATTCGCCTCTATAACACCCGTACCCGGCGCAAGGAGGGTTTCGCGCCTTTGGACCCCGACAACGTGCGGATGTATGTCTGTGGGCCGACGGTCTATGACCGGGCGCATCTGGGCAACGCGCGGCCCGTGGTGGTGTTCGATGTGCTGTATCGGCTGCTGCGGCATGTCTACGGGGAGGGGCATGTCACCTATGTGCGCAATTTCACCGACGTGGATGACAAGATCAACGCGCGCGCCAAGGAAAGCGGTCGCGCCATCGGCGAGATCACGGCGGAGACGACGCAGTGGTTTCTCGAAGATATGGGCGAGTTGGGCGCGCTGGAGCCCGACTACATGCCGCGTGCCACGCAGTACATCCCGCAGATGGTGGCGATGATCGAGGATTTGATCGCCAAGGGCCACGCCTACGAGGCCGAGGGCCACGTGCTCTTTGCCGTGGATAGCTGGCGCGAGAATTATGGCGCGCTGTCGGGGCGCACGGTCGATGACATGATCGCGGGCGCGCGGGTCGAGGTCGCGCCCTACAAGCGCAACCCGATGGATTTCGTTCTGTGGAAGCCGTCGGATGCAGATCAGCCGGGATGGGACTCGCCGTGGGGCCGGGGGCGGCCCGGCTGGCATATCGAGTGCTCGGCGATGGCGTATGAATTGCTGGGTGAGAGTTTCGACATTCACGGCGGTGGCAACGATTTGATGTTCCCCCACCACGAGAACGAGATCGCCCAAAGCTGCTGCGCCCATCCCGAGGGCGATTTCGCGCGGGTCTGGATGCATAACGAGATGCTGCAGGTCGAGGGCAAGAAGATGTCCAAGAGTTTGGGCAATTTCTTTACCGTGCGGGATTTGTTGGATCAGGGGATACCGGGGGAGGTGATCCGGTTTGTTTTTCTCTCGACGCATTATCGGAAGCCGATGGATTGGACGGCGGAGAAGGCTATCGACGCAAAGGCGCGCTTGTTCGGATTTGTAGAACTGATCTCGATGTATGGCGATCTTTTGGAAGCGATGAAGCTGGACCCAGAACCCGCATTAATAGACGCGCTTGCCGATGACCTGAACACCCATGCCGCGCTGGAATGCGTTGGGAAGATGAACTCGTCGAGCGATGCAAATCGGCTTGCCCGGAATCTGGTATTCTTGGGGGTGTATTCTGGGCCAGAGCTTGAATCGAGAGTGAATGAATATCGTCAAGGGGTTGAAACGCTTCGCAACATTGTCACTCTTTTGCAATCAGCAAGGGAAAAAGCAAAGAAAAACAAAGACTTTTCCGAAGTTGACCGGATAAAAGATATTCTTTCCGCCGCAAATGTCAGCGTCCGGATGTCGAAGGATGATGTTGATTTGCGTCCAGAGATTGATTTCGACCCTGCCAAGCTGGAGGCATTGAAGTGACGCGCCCTTCCGCACATCGCCTGACTGCCGCGCGAGGGCCCGACCGCGGGGGGGCGCTGATCGGGTTGTGGGGGGCACTTTATGGTGCCAAATACTGTGACGGTTGCGCAAATTTCACCGTTGCAAAAGCGCCCGCCCGGGGGGCGATCGGGCGCTCGCGCGGCGGCGCACAAGTGCGCCTTGATTCCGCGCGGGGCGTGTCGGGGGGTTGCTCAGAACACGAAGCCCACATTGCCCGTGGCGCGCGGCGGAGTGAGGGACCAACCCCTCACGCTCCCCGGAGTATTTTTGCCAAGAAGAAACAGGGGCGCACCCCATGACTAAAGAACGCCTCTATCTCTACGACACCACCCTGCGGGACGGGCAGCAGACGCAAGGGGTGAGCTTTTCCACGCCCGAGAAAATCCAGATCGCGGAGGCGCTGGACCGGCTCGGTGTCGATTACATCGAGGGCGGCTGGCCCGGCGCCAACCCCACCGACAGCGCCTTTTTCGACGCGGTGCCGCAGACCCGCGCCACGATGACCGCCTTCGGCATGACCAAGCGGGCGGGGCGGTCGGCAGAGAATGACGATGTGCTGGCGGCAGTGATGAACGCGGCCACGCAGGCTGTCTGCCTCGTCGGCAAGACCCATGATTTCCATGTGACCGAGGCGTTGGGCATCACGCTGGACGAGAATGTCGAGAACATCTCCAAGTCCGTGGCGCATCTGGCGGGGCAGGGGCGCGAGGCGCTGTTCGATGCCGAGCATTTCTTTGACGGCTACACCGCCAATCCCGGTTACGCGCTGGAGTGCCTGCGCGCCGCATATGAGGGAGGGGCACGTTGGATCGTGCTGTGCGACACCAATGGCGGCACCTTGCCCACCGAGATCGGGCGCATCGTGGGCGAGGTGATTGCAGCCGGCATCCCCGGCGAGCGGCTGGGCATCCACACCCATGACGACACCGGCAACGCAGTGGCGGGCAGCCTCGCCGCGGTGGACGCGGGCGCGCGGCAGGTGCAGGGCACGCTGAACGGGTTGGGCGAGCGGTGCGGCAATGCCAACCTTACCACGCTCATTCCCACGCTGATGCTGAAGCCGCCCTATGCCGGGCGGTTCGAGACGGGGGTGAGCCATGAGGGGCTGACGCGTCTCACAGCGGTGAGCCGGCAACTGGACGAAATCCTCAATCGCGTGCCGCTGCGGCAGGCGGCCTATGTTGGGGCGTCGGCCTTTGCCCACAAGGCGGGGCTGCACGCCAGCGCGATCCTCAAGGACCCGAGTACCTACGAGCATATCGACCCGGAGATGGTGGGCAATGCGCGCATCATCCCGATGTCCAATCAGGCCGGGCAGTCGAATCTGCGCCGCCGTCTGGCCGAAGCGGGGATCGAGGTGGCGCCGGGCGACCCGAGGCTTGCGTTGCTGCTGGAGCGGATCAAGGAGCGTGAGGACCAAGGCTATACCTATGACAGCGCGCAGGCGAGTTTCGAAATCCTCGCGCGCAAGGAACTGGGGCAGATGCCAGAGTTCTTCGAGGTCAAGCGCTACAAGGTCACGGTGGAGCGGCGCAAGAACAAGTACGACCGGATGGTGAGCCTCTCGGAGGCGGTCGTGGTGGTCAAGGTCGCTGGCGACAAGAAGCTGTCGGTGAGCGAGTCGATGGACGAGGCAGGCTGTGACCGGGGGCCGGTCAACGCGTTGGCGCGCGCGCTGGCAAAGGATCTGGGGCCCTATCAGGACCAGATCGCCGACATGCACCTCGTCGATTTCAAGGTGCGCATCACGCAGGGCGGCACCGAGGCGGTGACGCGGGTCATCATCGACAGCCAGGACAGCGCTGGCCGGCGCTGGTCCACCGTGGGGGTGAGCCCGAATATCGTCGACGCGAGCTTCGAGGCGCTGCTTGATGCCATCAACTGGAAGCTGCTCTACGAGGGGGCGGAGTGAGCCTCACCTTCGACGACGATCTCATCGCCTGTGCAGACCTTGTGCGCCGCGCCGACAGGCCACGATTTCAGGCGGCGATGGCGGCGCCGGTGCCCGCTCGGGCGGTGTTGTTCCCGATCTACGCCTTCAATGTCGAGGTGGCGCGCGCGCCGTGGGTGACGCAGGAGCCGATGATCGCCGAGATGCGCCTGCAGTGGTGGGCCGACGCACTGGAGGAAATCCGCACGGGCGGCGTGGTGCGGCGGCACGAGGTGGTAACGCCGCTCGCGCATGTGCTGGATGCCGACGGGGCTGGATTGCTTGTCGATCTTGTGGAGGCGCGGCGGTGGGATATCGAGCGCGCGCCGTTCTCGGACGAGGCTGAGTTCACCGGTTATATCGAGGCCACCTCGGCCAATCTGGTCCGGGCGGCAGCGCGGGTGCTTGGCCCCGCCGACAACGATGTGCTGGTTGACGCAGGCTTCGCCCTGGGCCTCGCCAACTGGTTCCGCGCGATCCCGGCGCTGGAGGCGGCGGGGCGCAGGCCGCTGCCCGATGGACGGCCGGAGGCGGTGGCGGCGCTGGCGCGAGAGGGTCTGCGGCGACTGGTACGGGCGCGGGGGCGACGCGCGGAGGTGTCACCCGCGGCGGCGGCCGCTCTCTTGCCGCTGTGGGAGGCGGGCCCGGTGCTGCGTGCGGCGGCGCGGCGGCCCGCGCGCGTGGCCGGGGGCACGCTCGACCTGGCCCCGGTTCGCAGTCGGCTCACGCTGATGTTGCGCGCGACGTCGGGACGGTGGTAGCCGCCTCAGCCGACGAGGCGGCGCGCCTGCGCGAGGATCGCGGGGATCGACGGGCTGTCGCGGTTCGCGCGCGTCATCACGAGGAGCGCGACCATCAGGCCCTGCAGCACCCGCGCGGTTTCCGTGACATCCGGCGGCGAGGTTTCGCACCGTGACAGGCTGTCGGCGAAGAACGCCTCGACATGCGCCATGCAAGCCCCCACCATCGCTGCGATCTCGGGGTCATGCGGCGCGCGTTCCATCGCGGTATTGACCATTAGGCAGCCGCCGGGGAGCTTTGGATCGCCGCGCGCCGCCGCTTCGAAGGCGGCAAGGATCGCTTCGCGGGGCTCGTGTTCGCGCCCCAGATGATCGAGATAGCCGGTGCGATAGGTGGCGTCGTAATGCCTAAGCGCGCGCAGGAAGATGGTGCGCTTGTTGCCGAAGCCGGCGTAGAGACTGCCACGGTTGAGACCGGTCGCGGCAACGAGATCGGCCATCGACGTGCCCTGGAAGCCATTGCTCCAGAATGCACGCATCGCCGCATCGAGCACCTCGGCCTCGTTATATGTCTTTTCCCAGGGCATGGTCGCTCCGCTCGGCGTGGCGCGGGTCGGCGAGGTGCCGGGCCGCGTGTTCGAGCCTATGCCATCTCCGACACCCCGAACAAGGCTGAGTAATGGGCCTTGGACAGGATGCCGGGTAAGTTTCGGACTGCCGTCTTGTTGCCGGAGATAGGAAAGACGGCCCCAAATTTATCGTGAGTGATGGCGCCTCAGCGCATCCCGATAAAGCCGCATTTGGAACGAACGGTCAAATAACAAAGCCGTGCGTGGCGCGTGAGACGCCTATAACGTGTGTTCGGTAAGCGGCAATCCCGGAGTTCCCGAGGCCTCGGGATGCGTCTGCATGTGGCGCGCCTTGATCGCGGTCGATGTCTCGCGGCTGCCGTCATGGCTCCAGCCCGGTGGCATGATGCAGTAATTGAGCCGCTCGCGCCATGTCAGCCCCGGCTTCGTGGCGTCGCGGAAGATGCCCATCCATTCGTGAAAGGCCACGCGGATCGGGTTGAACGTGCCCAAGTTGTGGAGAGGCCGTAATCGACCTTCTCCTCCTCCATCTCGGGGACAAAGGTGCCGAATATCTTGTCCCAGATGATGAAGACACCCGCGAAGTTGCAGTCGAGATAGCGCGGGTTGCGCCCGTGATGCACCCTGTGGTGCGAGGGTGTGTTCATCACCGCCTCGAACCAGCGCGGCATCTTGCCGATCGCCTCGGTATGGATCCAGAATTGGTAGATGAGATTGAGCCCGCCCACGAAGAGCACCATGGCGGGGTGAAAGCCCAGCAGGATCAGCAGGGCGCGCACCACCATCATGAAGGTGAATGTGCCGGTCCATGTCTGCCGCAGCGCGGTGGTCAGGTTGTAGTGCTGCGAGGAGTGGTGGTTGACATGGCTGGCCCAGACCCAGCGGATGCGGTGGCCGAAGCGATGCACCCAGTAATAGCGCAGGTCGTCGAGCACAAAGCACAGCGCGATCATGGTCACCGAGGTGCCGCGATCGAGCGGCGTGATCTCCCACAACACCATGAAGAACCCGTAGGCGATGAAGCCGAGGAGAATCCCGCTCGCCACATTGCCCGCGCCCAGCAGAAGAGAGGTGAGCGCGTCGCGCGTCTCGTGGCGCCCGCCGCGTCCCCTGATGGCGATCCAGAGAAGTTCGGCGAGGATGGCGGCGATGAAGAAGGGCACCGCCCAGTTCACCACGTCGGGAAAGGTGATCATGTCGCTCATGCAGTCCCCTCCAGCGTGTTCTGCCACTCTGCAGTTTCGCCCGAGTCGAGTGTGAGTTGAATGCGAGGCGCGGTATAGTCGGGCAGGTCGATATGCAGACCGGTCCGGGTGGGCTTGATCTGTGCGCCGTTGAGATAACGTGCCGTGGTGTCCGCGCCCATCGACCAGACCACGCCACGGCCCGTGTCGGTTGCGATCAGGGCGGCGGAGCGGTCGTGGCAAAGCGTCACGCGCAAGGGTGCATCACCGGGAAACTCGCGCAGCCGCGCGGCCCGCGCCGCGGCCTCATCGGCGAGCGTTGCCTGACGCGACAGGCCCAGCAGGTGCAACAGCACCGCGATGCCGGAGATGCCAAGGTTCGACCATCGGCAACAGGATGCTCAGCGGCATGATCTCCTCCCTCGGACCGGATTTAGCCAACGGGGAGGCGTATTTGTCAAAGGGGGTGTTGCGGCACCTTTCGCTGCCGTCCCTCGCGCCACGCCAGCAGCCCCGCGCCACACAGCACAATGGCGGCCCCGGTGATCGAGATGGCATCGGGCCAGACCCCGAAGATCACCCCGTCGTAGAGTGCGGCAAAGACCAGCGCGGTGTAGAAGAACGGGGCCACGTAACTTGCATCGCCCCGCGCCACGGCATTTACGAAACAGGCCTGTGCCAGCGCCATCAAGAGGCCGATGCCGATCAGCGCCGCCCATTGCGCGGGCGTGGGGGTGGCCCAGACCCAAATCACGGCGGCGGTCGCGATACCGAGGCCGATGGCATTGTTGATCAGAAGGATCTGCCACGGCCCTTCGCGGCCCGACAGTTGCTTGATGAATATGAGCTCCGCCCCCAGGCACATCGCCGCTCCGAGCGCCAGAAGGGCGCCCGGTTCGATCACGCCGCTTCCCGGTCGCATCAGGATCGCGGCCCCCGCAAGGCCGATGGCGGCGGCGCACCAGCGTAGCGGGCCGACCCGTTCGCCCAGAAGCGGTATCGCGAGCATCATGCCGAAGACCGGGTTGAGAAAGCTGATTGCCGTGGCGTCCGACAGCGGGATGAAGGCGGCGGCGGCGAACATCAGCGTGACCCCGGCCCAGCCAAAGCCCGAGCGTTTGGCATGGGTCGCGAGATCGGGCCGCGTGAAATGCGGGCGGATCAGTGCCGTCATCACCCCGATGACGAGAAAGGCGAAGAGAAACCGCCCGTGGCTGACCTGCAGCGCGTGCAGCGGCGGGCCGAGCGCGTCGGTCCCGAGCGCCTTCGCGAGCAGCGTGGTACCGGCAAGAAGGGCGGCGGCCACAAGCGTGAGCAGGGCGGCAAGGGCCGGGTTGGGAGCGTGCGGCGTGAACATGGCCGATCTGTGCGCCAGGGCCGCTGCCCCTGCAAGCGCGAAGTACCGCAGGGACAAGACGCGCGGCGGACAAATTCCTGTGTAGCGCGATCCGAAAGCGACATGGCGTCGCGCGCTGCCAAGCCGGGGCGCGCGGCGCGTGGCAAAGCCGGGGTGAAGGAGAGCTCATGCACCTGCGTTCCGTTCCCGACTGGCTGCGCCATCCGCCCACCCCTTCGGTGCGCGGCTTCGGCCTCCTCGCGGGCATTGAGGCAATCGCGCGCGGCATTCTGATCTCGGTCATGCCGCTCGAGATCTATCGTGCGCTGGGCGCGGCGGCGCGGGTTTCGGAAATGTATTTCCTCGTTGGCCTCCTGTCGCTCGGCACCGGGCTAATGGTGCCATACGCGACGCGCTTCGTGCCGCGCCGCTGGGTCTACGCAGGGGGGTGCGCGATGTTCGCGGTCGGCGCGGCCCTCGGGGCAGCGGGTGGGGCGGTTGCGATGATGGCAGCGCTGGCGATGGTGACGGCGGCCACGGTGACGATCTTCGTATGTTTCAACGCCTACGTCCTCGACCATATCGCCAAGGCCGACCTGGGCCGCTGTGAGACGTCGCGTATGTTCTTTGGCGCACTCGGCTGGACGGCGGGTCCGTGGCTCGGCGTGACGCTGCTCGATCTCTGGCGACCGCTACCTTTTATCATCGCCACATTTGCCGCCCTGACCATGCTGGGTTTGTTCGTCTGGCAGCGCTTGGGCAATGGGCGGCTCATCACCCGTGCGCGCGGCCCGGCACCCAACCCGCTGGCGTGGCTGCCGCGCTTCGCCGCGCAGCCGCGGCTTGTGGCGGGCTGGGTGTTTGCCGTGATCCGCTCCTGCGGCTGGTGGGTCTACGTGGTCTACCTGCCGATCTTCGCGGTCGAGCGGGGCCTGAGCGAGGCTCTGGGCGGTATGCTGCTCTCGGCCTCGAACGGGATGCTCTTTGCCACGCCGCTGATGCTTGCGTGGATGCAGCGCCGCTCGATTCGGCAGGCGGTGCGTACCGGGTTCACCGCCGCTGGGCTGCTCTTTGTCATCGCTGCCGTGCTAGGCGGGTGGCCCTGGGCGGCGGTTGCGGCGCTGGCGCTTGCGTCGGTTTTCCTGGTGCTGCTCGACATCTCGGCGGGGCTGCCATTCCTGCTCGCGGTCAAGCCGTCGGAGCGCACCGAGATGTCGGCGATCTATGCCAGTTTGCGCGATGTCTCGGGCATCGTGACACCGGGGGTGGCGTGGCTGGTGCTGCTCGCTGCGCCGCTTTCAGGGGTTTTTGCCCTGACCGGGGCGGGACTGCTAGGCTGCGCGCATCTGGCCCGGCGACTGCATCCGCGCCTCGGCACCGTGCACCGTCGCGAGATTCCACTTTCCCATGCACCGGAAAGCGGGTAAGGCAGCAGCATGACCACGCGCCTGACATATTCCGCAATCCGACGCCGACGCACCCGCGCCTGACGTTCCGCGACGCCCGTGATCCCCGGCACCACCCGTGCCATATGCCCCCTCATCGTTGACTTGCCCCCGCCCATGCGGCACTCAAGGGGCTTCTTGCTGAAGGACCATGCCATGATCCCGTCGATCCTGCCGACCTATAACCGCGCGCCGCTTTCCTTTGTGAAGGGCGAAGGCGCATGGCTGATCGAGGCGGACGGGCGCCGATTTCTCGATCTCGGGGCCGGCATTGCGGTCAATGCGCTGGGCCACGCTCATCCCGACCTCGTGGCGGCGCTGACCGAGCAGGCCGGCAAACTGTGGCATACCTCGAACCTATACCAGATCCCTGCGCAGCAGGAACTGGCCGACCGGCTGGTGGAGGCGACATTCGCCGACACGGTGTTCTTCACCAATTCCGGCACCGAGTCTTGCGAGCTCGCCATCAAGATGGCGCGCAAGCATTTCTTCGATGCCGACCAGCCAGAGCGCACGGATATCATCGCCTTTGAGGGATCATTCCACGGACGGTCCTCGGCGGGTATCGCTGCCGCCGGGTCTGAGAAGATGACCAAGGGCTTTGGCCCCCTGTTGCCGGGCTTCAAGCATGTGCCCTGGGGCGACCACGACGCGCTCCATGCCGCTATCGACGACAATACCGCCGCTATCCTCATCGAGCCGGTGCAGGGCGAGGGCGGCATCCGCCCGCTGCCCGATCAATGCCTCAAGGGGCTGCGCGATCTCTGCGACCAGAGGGGCATCCTGCTCATCCTCGACGAGGTGCAGTGCGGCGTGGGGCGCACGGGAAGGCTTTTTGCCCACGAATGGGCCGGGATTACGCCTGATATAATGATGGTCGCCAAGGGCATCGGCGGTGGCTTTCCGCTAGGTGCGGTGCTGGCTACGGAAAATGCCGCTGCGGGCATGGGAGCAGGCACGCATGGCTCGACTTATGGCGGCAACCCGCTGGGTTGCGCCGTCGGTTGCGCGGTGATGGATCATGTCGCGACGTCCGAGTTCCTCGCCGAGGTCAACCGCAAGGCGGGGTTCATGCGCCAGCGCCTCGAAGGGCTGGTAGCCGCGCATCCCGACATTTTTACCGGCGTGCGTGGGTTGGGCCTGATGCTGGGGCTCACCTGCAAGGTGGCAAATACCGACGTGGTCAAGGCGGGCTACGACGCGCTGGTGGTCGCAGTCCCGGCTGCCGACAACGTGATCCGCCTGCTTCCGCCGCTCACGATCACTGAAGGTGAGATCGCCGAGGCAGTTTCCCGCCTCGACGCGGCTGCCACCGCGTTGGAAACCGCCTGAGTTTCTTCTGGCCAGACATATCCCGGGGGTGTGGGGCTTGCCCCCACGGGTGCCCCGATTGCAAAAGTGAAAAACGACATGACCCATTTTCTCGACATTCACAAAACCGATCCGGCCGATTTGCGCGCCATTATTGACTGCGCGCGCGCGATGAAGGATGCGCGTGATGGCTGCCCGCGCGGCACGCCCGACGCCGAGCAGCCGCTCGCCGGGCGCATGGTCGCACTCATATTCGAGAAACCGTCGACGCGTACGCGCGTCTCGTTCGACGTGGGTGTCCGGCAGATGGGCGGGCAGACCATGGTGTTGTCGGGTGCCGACATGCAGCTTGGCCATGGCGAGACCATTGCCGATACCGCTCGGGTCATGAGCCGCTATGTCGATCTCATCATGATCCGCACCTTCGATGAATCGGTGCTGCTGGAAATGGCCGAGCATGCGGATGTGCCAGTGGTCAACGGGCTCACCGACCGCACCCACCCCTGCCAGATCATGGCCGATATCCTGACCTTTGAGGAGCATCGCGGGCCGATCACCGGCAAGAAGGTGGTCTGGTCGGGCGATGGCAACAATGTCTGCGCCTCGTTCCTGCATGCCGCGGCGCAATTCGGGTTCGATCTGACCTTTACCGGACCGATGCAGCTTGATCCCGAGCCGGAATTCATCGGGTTGGCGCGCAAGGTGGGGCGCAACGTGACCATCGAGCGCGACCCGGCCAAGGCGGTGGCAGGTGCCGATCTGGTGGTGACCGATACCTGGGTGTCGATGCATGACAGCCAGTCCACCAAGGAGCGCCGCCACAACATGCTGCGCCCCTACCAGGTCAATGCCGACCTGATGGCGCAGGCGAAGCCGGATGCGCTGTTCATGCATTGCCTGCCCGCGCATCGCGGCGAGGAGGTTACATCGGAGGTCATGGACGGGCCCAATTCGGTCATCTTCGACGAGGCCGAGAACCGCCTGCACGCGCAGAAGGCGATCCTTCGCCACTGCCTCGGGGTGTGAGGGGCGTGCTTGCATTTTCTTGTGTCAGCGCCTAGGGTTAGACCTATCCGTTAGCGGTATCGGAGAGGGGATGGCCAGCGCGAGGATCGGCATATACGGCCTCGGCACGATGGGCAGCGCGCTGGCGCTGAACATGGCCGAAAAGGGCTTTGACGTGGCCGTGAGCAACCGCGAGGCCGAGTGGATCGCGCCCTTCATCGAAGAGGCGGGGGGGCTGGCGGATCGACTGTATCCCCATGAAAAACTTGCGGATTTCGTTGCCGCGTTGGAGCGTCCCCGCATCATCCTGTTCATGATTCCCTCGGGTGCTCCGATGGACGCGATGCTGCGCGAGATCGACCCGTTGCTGGCGCCCGGCGACATAGTGATCGACGGCGGCAACGCCGATTTCCACGACACGAGGAGACGGGCGCGGGAATTGTCGGTATCGCGTCGGTATTACGTCGGTCTCGGCGTCTCGGGCGGCGAGGCGGGCGCGCGCACCGGCCCGTCGATGATGGTGGGCGGCCCCCTCGAGGCATGGCAGCGGATCGCCCCCATCCTCACCGCCATTGCCGCCCGGCACGACGGCAGCCCTTGCGTGGCGCATCTGGGCCCCGATGGCGCCGGCCATTTCGTCAAGACCGTGCATAACGGCATCGAGTATGCCGACATGCAGATCATCGCGGAGATATACGGCCTGTTGCGCGGCGGCGCGGGGCTGTCGCCGCCCGAGATCGGGACGCTGTTCGAGACATGGAACGCGGGGCCGCTGCGCTCGTTCCTCGTGGAGATAACCGCCGAGGTGCTGGCCGCGCGCGACCCGCAGACGGGGCATCCGGTGGTCGACGTCATCAAGGACGCGGCGGGGCAGAAGGGCACCGGGCGCTGGACGGTGATCGAAGCCCTGCGGCTGGGACAGTCGGCCAGTGTGATCGAGGCGGCGGTGGGCGCGCGAAGCTGGTCCTCTGAAAAGGAAGTGCGGCAGGCGGCCGAGGCGGTGCTGGGCGGTGCCGCAGGCGCGATCGTTGCCACACCGGAGACACTGGCCGAGGCATTCCTCGCCGCGCGCCTGCTGGCCTATGCACAGGGGTTCCGGGTGATCGCGGCGGCGTCGGAAGAGTACGGCTGGGCGCTGGAGCCGGAGGTGATCGCGCGGATCTGGCGGGCGGGCTGCATCATTCGTGCCGATCTGCTCGACGATATCGCCGGTGCCTTTGCCGCGGGTGCGCCGGAGGGCGAGCTGCTTCTCGCGCCCGGCTTCGCGGAGCGCCTGGTCAGGCATCTGCCAGCACTGCGGCAGGTGGTGGCCGAGGCGGTCCATGCGGGCCATCCGGTGCCTGCACTTTCGGCGGCGCTGGCGTGGTATGACACGATGCGCCACGGACATGGCACCGCCGGGCTGATACAGGCGCAGCGCGACCGGTTCGGTCATCACGGGTTCGAGCGGCTGGGGCAGCCGGGGCGCCATCACGGACCGTGGTGGGACTGACGCTGGCGCAGGCGGCCCTGCCCGGAGAATGTGCAGCAGCAAAAAAAAGGCCGAGCACTAAGCTCGGCCATAGTCCAACAGGGAGGTATGAGGGTGATAGGCTTTCGCCCGGCACCGTCATGATTGGCAAATAATGACGGTGCCGGGCGCGATCAAGGTCAATAATGCCGCATGTGCAACATGGCCGGTATGATGCGAGCGCATATCTAGTACCGGAACTGCCTGCTGGCTGGGCGGGGTGATTACGATCCGGTCACGCGGATTTGGGGCTGGTCCGCGCGGTCAGGCGTGGGGGTCACTCGCGCAGGCTGCGGCGATAGGCGACGATCTCCTGCTGCACGAAATCGCGGAAGGCGGATACACGCTTGGATTGCCGCAATTCTTCCGGGTAGGCGAGAAATACCGGCACGGCCGTCGAGGTAAATTCCGGCAGGACGCGCACGAGTTGCGGGAAGTCGTGGCTGAGGTAATCCGGCAGCACGCCGATGCCGAGATCATGGAGCACACCCTGAAGAACACCGAAATAGTTGTTGACCGTGAGCAGCGAAGAGATGTCGTTGGTCATCAACTCGCTAACCAGCGTCGCTGCGGCCCCAACCTGCGCGGAGCGCGGGTTCTGGCAGATCAGCCGGTGGCCGGCCAGCGCCTCTTGATTTTCCGGCATGCCGCGTTTCTCCACGTAGCTTTCCGTGGCAAACAGGCACATGTGCACCGTCATCAGCCGCTTGCGGATCAGGTCGGCCTGGCTCGGTTCCTTCATGCGGATGGCGATATCGGCCTCGCGCATCGGCAGGTCGAGCACGCGCTCCTCTAGCATCAGGTCGATCTTGAGATCGGGATATTTCTCGTAGAGCTTGGGCAGCCGCGGCGCGAGCCAGAGCGTGCCGAAGCCGGTAGTGGTGGTCACGCGCAACTCGCCAAACACCTCTTCTTCGCTGTCGCGGATGCGTGCGGTCGCCGCTTCGAGCCGCTTCATCATCGCGCGGGTGGCGTCGAACAGCAGTTCGCCCTGCTCGGTGAGAATCAGGCCGCGCGCGTGACGGTGAAACAGCGTCGCGCTGAGCGAATCCTCGAGCGCGCGGATTTGGCGGGAGACCGCCGATTGGGACAGGTGCAGCAGGTCGCCAGCATGGGTCAGGCTTCCGGCATCCGCCACCGCGTGAAAGATTCTGAGTTTATCCCAGTCCATTGCGCTCTAATCCGAAAAGTATCAGCACTCGTGACGTAATAGCAGAAAATCCCGTTACGGCGATAGCAAGAGCACGGTCTTTTTATGAAAATCCGCTTTATAGGTCACAAATTATGACCTATTATTACCCTATATTGAGACCTAGCTCTCAGGAAGGGAGGCGCGACATGACGATGCAGAAGGTTTCGCTCGACGATCGCTTCGATCTGGAGAAATCGCCGGTTCTTCTCAATGGCACGCAGGCGTTGGTGCGGCTGATGCTGATGCAGAAGGCACGCGACCGGGCGGCGGGGTTGAATACTGCCGGGTATGTCACGGGCTATCGCGGCTCGCCGCTGGGCGCGGTGGACATGCAGATGGTGCGCGCCGAAAAACTGCTGCGCGAATCTGACATCCGCTTTCAGGCGGGGCTCAACGAGGATCTCGCGGCCACCGCGCTGTGGGGCACGCAGCAGGCGGAGTTGCGCGGCGAGGGGAAGTATGACGGCGTGTTTGGCCTGTGGTACGGCAAGGGTCCCGGCGTGGACCGCTCGGGCGACGTGATGCGCCACGCCAACATGGCAGGCACCGCGCCCAAGGGCGGCGTGCTGATGGCGATGGGCGACGACCATACCGGCGAATCCTCGACCGTGCTGCACCAGAGCGAATGGGCGCTCGTGGATGCCTACATGCCGGTGGTCAGCCCCGCGGGCGTGCAGGAGATCATCGACTACGGCATTTACGGCTATGCGCTGAGCCGGTTTGCCGGGGTCTGGGTCGGCCTCAAGACGATGAAGGACACGGTCGAGGCGACGGCGGTGGTCGATGGCCGCCCCGACCGGGTGCAGATCGTGACGCCGGAGTTTCCAATGCCCGAGGGCGGGCTGAACATCCGGCTGATCGACACGCCGCATGCGCAGGAAACGCGAATGATCGACTTCAAGCGCTTTGCCGCAGAGGCGTTCAGCCATGCCAACGGCATGGACAAGCGCATGTGGGGCAAGCCGGGCGCCAAGATCGGTTTTGTCGCGGCGGGCAAGAACTGGCTCGATCTGGTGCATGCGCTGCAGTTGCTGGGCATCGACGAGGCCGAGTGCGAGCGGCTGGGGATCACCACCTACAAGGTCGGGCAGGTCTTTCCGCTGGACATGCAGGGGTTTCATGACTGGGCCGAGGGGCTCGACCTGATCGTGGTGGTCGAGGAAAAGCGCAAGCTGATCGAGGTGCAGATCAAGGAGGCGATTTTCGACGATCGTCGCGGGCGGCGCGTCTATGGCTGGTACAAGGGCGGAGCGGGCGGCATGCACCGCGACGAGCTATTCCCGACGCGCGGCGCGCTTGATCCGATCTGGATCGCCGAGAAACTGGGCGGCATCCTGATCGAGGAGGGGCGCGGCACCGACCGGATCAAGGCGGGGCTGGAGTCGCTCTCGGAGGCGCGCGCCGGCGACAATGCCGAGGAGATCGCGACGCGGCTGCCGTATTTCTGCGCCGGGTGCCCGCACAATTCCTCGACCAGGCTGCCCGAGGGGGCCCGCGCCTATGCCGGGATCGGCTGTCACTACATGGTGCAGTGGATGGACCGCGAGACCACCGGGTTCACCCATATGGGTGGCGAGGGGGCCAACTGGATCGGGGAGGCACCGTTTTCCACGCGGGGGCATGTGTTTCAGAACCTCGGGGACGGCACCTATAACCATTCCGGGGTGCAGGCCATTCGCGCGGCGCTCGCCGCGGGTACGACGATGACCTACAAGATCCTCTACAACGACGCGGTGGCGATGACCGGCGGGCAGGGCAACGATGGCGGGCTGGATGCGCCGCAGATCGCGGCAGAGCTGCGCGCGATGGGGGTGAAGCATCTGGCGGTCGTTTATGACGAGAAGGAGGATGTTGATCCCAAGTCCTTCCCGCAAGGCATCGAATTCGCGGAACGATCCGATCTGATGGCCGTGCAGGAGCGGCTGGCAAAGGTCGAGGGGGTCAGTGTCATCCTCTACATACAGACCTGCGCCGCCGAGAAGCGCCGCCGCCGCAAGCGCGGCAAGTTCCCCGACCCTGATCGCCGCGTGTTCATCAACACCGACGTGTGCGAGGGGTGCGGCGATTGCGGCGTGCAGTCGAACTGCGTGGCCATCGTGCCCGTCGAGACGGAGCTGGGCCGCAAGCGGGCGATCGACCAGTCGAGTTGCAACAAGGATTTTTCCTGCCTCAAGGGGTTCTGCCCATCCTTTGTCACGCTTGAAGGCGCGAAGCCGCGCAAGGACAGCACCGCCGATCTGAGCCTGCCCGAGATGCCCGCGCCCGCGCTGCCCGAGATCGACGGCACGCATAACGTGGTGATCACCGGGGTGGGTGGCACCGGGGTCGTCACCGTCGGCGCGATCCTCGCGCAGGCGGCGCAGATCGACGGCAAGGGCGCGGGCATGATGGAGATGGCCGGCCTCGCGCAGAAGGGCGGCGCGGTGCATATCCATTGCCGCATCGCCGAGAAACCGGACGATATCAGCGCCATCCGCGTCGCCACCGGTGAGGCGGATGCCCTCATCGGCGGCGATCTGGTGGTGTCCGCGGGGGCCAAGACGCTGGGGCTGACCCGTCCGGGGCGCACGGGCGCAGTGGTCAACAGCCACGAGATCATCACTGGCGATTTCACCCGGCAGCCGGAGTTCCGCCTGCCCGCCGACAGGCTGCAACTGGCGCTTGAGGCGCGGTTGCGCGACGATGTGCAGCTCTTCGATGCCACGGAGCTGGCCAAGGCCGTGATGGGCGACTCGATCTATTCGAACATGATGGTGTTTGGCGCGGCGTGGCAGCGCGGGCTGATCCCGCTGAGCCATGAGGCCATCGCCGAGGCGATCCGCCTGAACGGCGCGGCGGTCGATGCCAACTTGCGCGCCTTCGAGGTGGGCCGCTGGGCGGCGCACGCACCCGACGAGGCGGCGCGTCTGGCCACGCCCTCTGTGGTGGAGAAGCCCAAGAGCCTGGAGGAAAGGATCGCGTATCGCGCCGACCACCTGACCGCGTATCAGGGCAAGCGGCTGGCGAAACGTTACCGCAAGCTGGTGGACGGCATCGCGGACGAAGGCGTGCGCGAAGCGGTGGCCACCGGCTATCACAAGCTGCTGGCCTACAAGGACGAGTACGAGGTCGCGCGGTTGCACCTGGAAACGGCGGAAAAAGCGCACGCCGAGTTCGGCGGCGATTTCAAGATGAAATTCCACCTTGCCCCGCCAATCCTGTCGCAAACCGGCCCCGACGGTCGCCCCAAGAAGCGTGAGTTCGGACCGTGGATGCTGCGCGCCTTCCGCGTGCTGGCACCGTTCAAGGTGCTGCGCGGTACGCCCTTCGATCCGTTCGGGCGCAGTGCTGAGCGGAAAATGGAGCGCGCGCTCATCCGTCAATACGAGGCCGACATGGCGGAGGTGCTGCCCAGGCTCGACGCGGCCACCCGCGACGCGATCATCGCGCTGGCGGAGCTTCCGCTTTCCATCCGCGGTTTCGGCCCGGTGAAGGAGGCCAACGCCGCCAAGGCCGAAAAGCGGCGCGAGGAACTGCTGGCCGCAATCCGCACAGGAGGTGGCGATCTGGCGCGGGCGGCGGAGTGAGCGTCATGAAACGGTCATGTGATCTGGTCATTAGCGTCGCGTAAACGTAGCCCACGCGCGACTCAGACCAGGACAGCCCATGCGCCCAGCCCGCCATATCGCCCGCGACATCAGCTATGCCTACTCGGCCCAAACCAAGGGCGGGCGCGCGATGATCCGCACGATGGAGAACCTGACGGGCCGGATCGGGCTGATAAAGCGGGCGGCAGGCTACGAGCGCGAGGTTTCGCAGGGCCGCGATTTCTGGGAGGTGATCGTCGAGCGCTACGGGCTGAGCCTCGACATCATCGGCGGCAGCCTCGACACCATCCCGCGCGAGGGGCCGTTGATCCTGATCGCCAATCACCCCTATGGCATCCTAGACGGGCTGATGATGGGGCATATCCTGAGCCGCACGCGGGGCGATTTCCGCATCCTTGCTCACAAGGTGTTTCGCAAGGCCGAGGACCTCGACCGCGTGATTCTGCCGATCAGTTTCGAGGAAACCAAGGAGGCCGTGGCGCTTAACCTTGCAACGCGCAAGAACGCGCTCTCGTATCTCGGGCAGGGCGGGGCCATCGGCATCTTTCCCGGTGGCACGGTGAGCACTTCGGCCAAGCCGTTCTCGCGCCCGCTCGATCCGGGCTGGCGCGGCTTTACCGCGCGGATGATCGCCAAGAGCGCGGCCACGGTGGTGCCGGTTTATTTCGACGGCCATACGAGCCGCCTGTTCCAGTTGGCGAGCCACATGCATTACACGCTGCGGATGGGGCTGTTGATCAAGGAATTCAGGGCGCGCGTGGACAGCCCGGTGCGGGTGGTGGTCGGCAATCCGATCCCGCGCCCCGAGCTCGACCGGTTCGCGGGTGACACCAAATCGCTGATGGCGTTCCTGCGCCAAAGGACGTATGAGTTGTCGCCGGACCCGGTCGAGGCCTCCGAGATCGGGTTCGAGTTCGACTGATCTCTTTCGAGGCGGGTTCATGGCGGTTGGAATTTTCGACAGCGGGCTGGGCGGCCTGACGGTCTGGGACGCGGTGCACAAGCGCCTGCCCGATGTGCCGCTGGTCTATCTGGGCGACAACGCGCACACGCCCTACGGGGTGCGCGATGCCGACGACATTTATGACCTGACCACGTCCGGCGTGGCGCGGCTGTTCGATGCGGGCTGTGATCTTGTGATCCTGGCGTGCAACACCGCGTCCGCGGCCGCCTTGCGCCGGATGCAGGAGGCGTGGGTGCCGCAGGGCAAGCGCGTGCTGGGCGTATTTGTCCCGCTGATCGAGGCGCTGACCGAGCGGCAATGGGGCGACAATTCCCCGCCCCGCGAGGTGGCGGTAAGCAACGTGGCGCTGTTTGCGACCCCCGCCACGGTGGCGAGCCGCGCGTTCCAGCGCGAGCTGGCCTTTCGTGCCATCGGCGTGGATGTCGAGGCGCAGGCCTGCGGCGGGGTGGTGGATGCCATCGAGGAAGGCGACATGATCCTTGCCGAGGCGCTGGTGCGGTCCCATGTAGACGCGCTCAAGCGCAAGATGCCGCACCCGCAGGCGGCGGTTCTGGGCTGCACGCATTACCCGCTGGTCGAGGAGGTATTCCGCGATGCACTGGGCCCCGAGGTGTCGGTCTATTCGCAACCGAGCCTCGTGGCGGCGAGCCTTGCCGATTACCTCGGGCGCCACCCCGACAAGCTGGGACAGGGGGAAGAGGGGGTATTTCTTACCACCGGCGATCCCAAGCGCGTCTCGAGCCGCGCGACGCAGTTCCTGCGACGAGAGATCGCGTTCCAGCCCGCCTGATCCCTGACTGACCATCCTCTGCGAGGACACCGACATGACCCATAAGATCGCCATCCTCGGCGCTTCCGGCTATACCGGGGCCGAGCTTGTCCGGCTCATCGCCACCCATCCCGCGCTCGAGATCGCGGCGCTTGCCGCCAATTCCAAGGCGGGGCAGGCGATGGGCGCTGTGTTTCCCCACCTGCGCCATCTCGACTTGCCCGACCTCGTGACCATCGACGCCATTGATTTCTCCGGCATCGACCTGTGCTTTTGCGCGCTGCCGCACAAGACCAGCCAGGAGGTGATCGCGGGGCTGCCACGCGATCTGCGCATCGTGGACCTGTCGGCGGATTTTCGGCTACGGGACCCGGCGGATTACGAGAAATGGTATGGCAACCCCCATGCCGCGCCGGAGTTGCAGAAAGAGGCGGTCTATGGGCTGACCGAGTTCTACCGCGAAGAGATCGCCGCCGCGCGGCTGGTGGCCGGGACGGGGTGCAACGCGGCGACGGGGCAATACATGCTGTGCCCGCTGATCGCGGCGGGGGTCATTGATCTCGACGAGATCATCCTCGATCTGAAATGCGGGGTGTCGGGGGCGGGGCGCAGCCTGAAGGAAAACCTGCTCCATGCCGAGCTTTCCGAGGGCTATCATGCCTACGCGGTGGGTGGCACGCACCGGCACCTGGGCGAGTTCGACCAGGAATTCTCTCGCATCGCCGGGCGGCCCGTGGAGGTTCAGTTCACGCCGCACCTCGTGCCGGCCAATCGCGGCATCCTCGCCACAGGCTACGTGCGGGGCGAGGCGGGCGCGATCCACGAGGCGCTCGCCGCCGCCTACCGCTCCGAGCCGTTCATCGAGGTGCTCCCCCTTGGCGAGGCCCCCAGCACGCGCCATGTGCGGGGCAGCAATTTCTGTCATGTCGGGGTGGTGGCCGACCGGCGCCTGGGGCGCGCCATCGTCATCGCGGCGCTCGATAACCTGACAAAAGGTAGCAGCGGGCAGGCATTGCAAAACGCCAACCTGATGTTATCTCTGCCCGAGACCGCAGGGCTGATGCTGGCCCCGGTCTTTCCCTGACGAAGGGTGGAGCCCATGAAAACCCTCAAGAAGAAACGCCGTGTCCAGGTCGTGGCCATTGCCGCGCTGGCGCTGATCGCGGCCACCGCGCTTATCGGCTACGGGATGCGCGACGGCATCAATTTCTTCCGCTCGCCCAGCCAGGTCGTCGCCGAGCCGCCCGCGCCGACGGAGGTGTTTCGCATCGGCGGGCTGGTCGAGGAGGGGAGCATCCGGCGCGGCGAGGGTGAGACCGTGCGCTTTACCGTCACCGATGGCGGCGCGTCGGTGCCGGTCACGTTTACCGGTATCCTGCCCGATCTCTTTGCCGAGAACCAGGGTATGGTCGGCACCGGCTCGTTGCGTGATGGCGTCTTTGAAGCCTCTGAAATCCTCGCCAAGCACGACGAGGATTACATGCCCAAGGAGGTCGTGGACGCGCTGAAGGAGCAGGGTGTCTACCAGGAACCGGGCGGAAGCTAGGGCTGTCGGAGTCGGCTTTCGAGTATTTTAGCCAAGAAGAAGCCATGATCGGCTGAGACGTCGGCGCGCGCTGCGTCAGGCGCGTGTTAACCTGTCTGCAACGATCCTCTCGCCCGTGTTTCACAGCGCGGGACGGACAGGCGGATGCGAAGTGTCGAGCGGATAGCTGAAGAGATCGTCGTCCGCGAGGGCGGCTTCGTCAACGACCCGGACGATCCGGGCGGGGCCACCAGTTTCGGTGTGACGATCCATACGCTGCGGCGTCTGGGGCTCGATCTCGACGGCGATGGCGATGTGGACGAGGCCGACGTGCGGCGGGTGACACGCGCGCAGGCGGTCGATCTCTTCATCGAGCACTATTACCACCTCCCCGGTATCGCGCGGCTGCCACAGGCGTTGCGCGCCGGCGTGTTCGACATGCAGGTGAACGCCGGGGCGAATGCCGTGCGCATCCTTCAGCGGCTGTTGCGCGAGATGGGGCAGACGGTGGCGGTGGACGGGGTGATCGGCCCGCGGACCGTGGCCGCCGCAGAAGCCGCCGCACGCGCCGCCCCGGGCCACATCGCCGACGCCTACGGGATCGCGCGCCGCAATTACTATTTCCGCCTCGCCGATGCCCGCCCGGCCCTGCGCAAGTTCGCGCGCGCGCGGTCCGGTGGCAAGGGCGGCTGGATACGGCGCGCCGAGGAGTTCATCTCGCCGCGCTATCACCTGAGCGACGCCGGGTTTCAGAGGAGGGTGGCGGAATGGTAGGCGATATCCTGCGGGTGCTGTTCGGCGGTGGCGGCAACGTCGTGCGCGAAACGGCCGAGGTGTTTCGTGTCAATGCCGAGGCCGCCGATGCCCGCGCGGCCGCGATGCAGCGCGCGGCGCTCGACCAGATGGCGGCAGAGTTCCGACCGGAGGGCCGGGGCCTGTTCGACCGGGTCATCGACGCGCTCAACCGCCTTCCGCGCCCGGCGATGGCGCTCGGCACGCTGGGCCTGATGGTGGCGGCGATGGTCGATCCGCTGTGGTTTGGCGAGCGGATGGCGGGGCTGGCGCTGGTGCCCGAGCCGCTGTGGTGGCTCCTGGGCGCGATCGTGAGCTTCTATTTCGGGGCCCGCCACCAGGCCAAGGGGCAGGAGTTCCAGCGCGGGCTGGCGGCGAGCCTCGCGCGCGCGCCGCAGGTGCTCGCCACGATCGAGGGCCTGCGCCGCCTGCGCCATGACAGCCCCGGTGCCGCCGATCCCGGCCCGGATGCGCGCGCCACGCTGGGCGCCGTCGCGCCGGAGGAAAACGCCGCGCTGACGGACTGGCGCGCCGGGCGCTGAGGGGTGCCGCGACAATGTGATCCGGGATTTACGCCGATTGCGATTGGATGGTGGGCGCGCAGCCCCTATACTCACAATCATGATTATCGAACTTGGCCACTTCTCCCTTATCCTCGCCCTTTTCGTGGCGTGTCTTCAGGCCGCGATCCCGCTCATTGGCGCGCATCGGCGATGGCCCGGATGGATGGCGGTGGCCGAGCCGGCCGCCACCGCGCAGTTCCTGTTGATCGCGGCGTCTTTCGCCGCGCTGACCTATGCCTTTGTCACCTCGGATTTCTCGGTGCGGCTCGTGGTGCTCAACAGCCATACCGACAAGCCGCTGCTCTACAAGATCACCGGCGTCTGGGGCAATCACGAGGGCTCGATGCTGCTGTGGGTGATGATCGTGGCCCTGTTCGGCGCGGCGGTGGCGTGGTTCGGCGACAACCTGCCGCCGACGCTCAAGGCGCGGGTGCTGAGCGTTCAGGCGATGATCGGGGTGGCGTTCCTCGCCTTCGTGCTGTTTACGTCCAACCCGTTTTTGCGCATGGCCGTGCCACCCTTCAACGGGCAGGACCTCAACCCGTTGTTGCAGGACCCGGGCCTCGCGTTCCATCCGCCGTTCCTCTACCTGGGCTATGTCGGGCTCTCGATGACCTTTTCCTTTGCCGTGGCGGCATTGATCGAGGGGCGCGTGGATGCCGCGTGGGGCCGCTGGGTGCGGCCCTGGACGCTGGCGGCATGGGTGTTTCTCACCATCGGTATCGGGCTGGGGTCGTGGTGGGCCTATTACGAGCTGGGCTGGGGGGGCTTCTGGTTCTGGGACCCGGTCGAGAATGCGAGCTTCATGCCGTGGCTCGTTGCTGCCGCGCTCTTGCACTCTGCCATCGTGGTGGAGAAGCGCGAGGCGCTCAAGAGCTGGACGATCCTGCTGGCGATCATCGCCTTCGGATTCTCGATGGTGGGGGCGTTCATCACCCGCTCGGGGGTTCTGACGAGCGTGCACGCTTTCGCCACCGATCCCGAGCGCGGGGTGTTCCTGCTGGCCATTCTCGCGGTGTTCATGCTGGGGGCGCTTACTCTCTTTGCCGCGCGGGCCGGGGCGATGCAAGCCAAGGGCGTGTTCGGCGTGGTAAGCCGCGAATCCGCGCTTGTGCTGAACAATATCCTGCTCGCGGTCGCGGCGTTCGTGGTGTTCTTCGGCACGCTGTGGCCGCTGGTCGCGGAAATGGCGTTCGACCGCAAGCTGTCGGTGGGGGCGCCGTTCTTCAACGCGGCCTTCACGCCGTTCATGGTGGCGCTCGGGCTCGTGCTGCCGGTGGGGGCGATGCTGTCGTGGAAACGCGCCAAGGTAGGGCGCGTGCTGCGCGCGCTGGCCCCGGCCTTTGTGCTGGCGGTAGCGGTGGGTGCGCTGGCCTGGGCGATGCAGAGCGGGCGCTCGGCGCTGGGGCCGGTGGGGATGTTGCTGGCGGCGTGGCTCGTCTCGGGCGCGGCGGTGGACCTGTGGTCGCGCACCGGGCGCGGGCGCGGGCGGCTCGCCCGCCTGACCCGTCTGCCGCGTGCCGACTGGGGCAAGTCGGTGGCGCATGCCGGGTTCGGTGTGACCATCGCGGGCATTTCCGCGATGATGGCGTGGGAGGCCGAGGATATCCGCGTGATGCAGGAGGGCGACACGCTGGAGCTGTCGGGCTATACGCTGCGCCTCGATGAGGTGCATCGCGAGCAGGGGCCGAACTATATCGCGACCGTCGCCACGCTGACGCTGGGTCGGGATGGCCGCGAGATAGGCACCATGCGGCCCGAGAAGCGGGTTTATCCCGTGGCGCAGATGCCCACCACCGAGGCCGCGCTCGACAATGGCTTCCTTCGTGACATCTACGTGGCCATCGGCGACCCGCAGGATGGCGGCGGCTGGGCGGTGCGCAGCTATTACAAGCCGCTGGCGAACTGGATCTGGGGCGGCGCGATCCTGATGGCGCTGGGCGGTTTCATCTCTCTGAGCGACCGGCGTTTCCGCGTGGCCGCCGGGGCGCGCAAGGTGCCGCAGGGGGTGCCTGCGGAATGAAACGGCTGATCCTTGTCCTGTGCATGATCGCCGCGCCCGTATTCGCGGTGCAGCCCGACGAAATCCTCGACGACCCGGCGCTCGAGGCGCGCGCGCGCGATATTTCCGCCGGGCTGCGCTGTCTCGTGTGCCGCAACGAGAGCATCGACGATTCCAACGCAGAACTGGCGCGCGACCTGCGCCTGCTGGTGCGCGAGCGGCTGGTGGCGGGCGACACCAACGAGGAGGCGGTGGACTACATCGTCGATCGTTATGGCGAGTACGTTCTGCTCAAACCCACGGTTGGCGGCGCGAACCTCCTGCTCTGGCTGGCCGGGCCGCTGATGCTGGGCGCGGGGCTGGTGATGGGGGGGCTCTACTTGCGGCGCCGCTCGGTGGCCACAGAGCCCGGGACGGCCCGGCTCAGCGCGCAGGAAGAAGCGCGGTTGCGTGAAATCCTCGACGATTGACGCGCCGTCCCTCTTGGCCTTGCCGGCTGCCTGCGCTTTGATGGCGTGACAGCACGCAGGAGGCGCGACGCCATGAAGCATTACGAGACCATAACGCTCGACATCTCTGACGACGTGGCCACGCTGTGCCTCGACCGGCCCGAGCGCATGAACGCGCTCAACACGCGGATGCGCGCCGAGATCACCGATGCCGTTACCCACGCGGGCCGCGAGGCGCGGGCGGTGGTGCTGACCGGCAATGGCCGCGCGTTCTGTTCGGGGCAGGATCTCAGCGATGGCGGCAATGCCGCCACGCTCGATCTCGAACGGGTGCTGCGCGAGGAATACGTACCGATGCTGCGCGCGATCACCGATTGCCCGGTGCCGACGATCAGCGCGGTGGGTGGTCCCGCGGCGGGGGCCGGGGCCAACCTCGCGCTGGCTGCGGACGTGGTCATCGCCGCCGAGAGCGCCTATTTCCTGCAGGCATTCACCCGCATCGGGCTGATGCCCGATGCCGGCGGAACATGGGCCTTGCCGCGCCAGATGGGGCTCGCCAAGGCGATGGGGGCCGCGCTTTTTGCCGAGCCGATCAGCGCAAGGCAGGCGAGCGACTGGGGCATGATCTGGGAATGCGTGAGCGACGAGGGGTTCGAGGCGCACTGGCAGGCCCGCGCGGCAAAGCTTGCCGTCGGGCCGACGCAGGCCTACCGCGCGGTGAAGGAGGCGATCCGGGGATCGTGGGACAATACGCTAGAGGCGCAACTGGACCTTGAGGCAAGGCTGCAGGGCGCCTGCGGACAGAGCCGCGATTTCCAGGAGGGCGTGCTGGCCTTTCTTGAAAAGCGCAGCGCACGGTTCGAAGGGCGCTGAGGCGACGGGGCGTTCCTAGTCTGGGGCGGACGGCGGGACTAGCATCGCGCGGCTTCTCAACCGTCAGGCCAAAGGCTGAAACAGGCCAATCCTGACACCATCCCCGAACAAGAAAGGCCCGCCATTGGCGGGCCTTTTCCATCAAATCGCATGGCGCGAACTGCAATCCTTAACGCTTTTCGATATCCACGTAGTCGCGCAGCGTCGCACCCTGATAGAGCTGGCGCGGGCGGCCAATTTTCATCTGCGGGTCGCTGATCATCTCTTTCCACTGGGAAATCCAGCCGATTGTGCGTGACACCGCGAAAATGGGCGTGAACATCGAGGTCGGGAAGCCCATCGCCTCGAGGATGATGCCCGAATAGAAATCCACGTTCGGGAACAGCTTCTTCTCGGTGAAATACGGGTCCGCAAGCGCCTGTTTCTCCAGCTCCTTGGCGACCTGCAGCGTCGGGTTGTTATCTATGCCCAAAAGCTCCAGCACCTCGTCGGCGGATTGCTTCATCACCTTGGCGCGCGGATCGAAATTCTTGTAGACGCGGTGGCCGAACCCCATCAGGCGGAACGGGTCGTCCTTGTCCTTGGCGCGGGCGATGAATTCTGGGATGCGGTCGGGCGTGCCGATCTCCTGCAGCATTTCCAGGCATGCCTGGTTGGCGCCGCCATGCGCGGGCCCCCACAGGCAGGCGATGCCGGCGGCGATGCAGGCGAACGGGTTGGCCCCCGACGACGAGGCCAGCCGCACCGTCGAGGTGGATGCGTTTTGCTCGTGATCGGCGTGCAGGGTGAAGATGCGATCCATCGCGCGGCTGAGGATCGGGTTGACCTCGTAATCCTCGGCCGGGACCGAAAAGCACATGCGCAGGAAGTTCGACGCATAGTCGAGATCGTTGCGCGGATATTCGAAGGGCTGCCCGATGGAGTACTTGTAGGCCCAGGCCGCGATGGTCGGCATCTTGGCGATCATGCGGATCGAGGCCACTTCGCGCTGCCACGGGTCGCGGATATCCGTGCTGTCATGGTAGAAGGCCGACATCGCGCCCACGACGCCCACCATGATCGCCATCGGGTGCGCGTCGCGGCGGAAGCCGCGGAAGAAATACACCATCTGCTCGTGCAGCATGGTGTGCCCGGTCACGCGGCTCTCGAAATCCTCGAGTTCCGCGGGCGAGGGCAACTCGCCGTAGAGCAGCAGGTAGCAGACCTCCAAAAAATGCGACTTCTCGGCCAGTTGGTCGATCGGGTAGCCGCGGTGCAGCAATTCGCCCTTGTCGCCGTCGATGAAGGTGATGGTGCTGTCGCAGCTTGCCGTCGAGGTGAACCCGGGATCATAGGTGAAGACGCCTGCCGTGCCATAGAGCTTGCGGATATCCACCACGTCAGGCCCGGCCGTTGGCGAAAAGATCGGCAACTCGTAGGTCTTGCCTTCGATCTCCAGCTTTGCGGTTCTTTTCTCGTCTGACATTCCGGGGTCCTCCCTCTCGGAGTCCGGCGCGCCCTGCGCGCGTCGGACTGGGTATACTTATTCTCCTTGCCAGAGGATTACCCCTCGTCGCAAGCGGCGTCGGTCAGCCGGGCGATCGTTTCCGTTCGCCCGAGGACCAGCATCATGTCGAACACGCTCGGCGTCGCCGTGCGCCCGGCCAGCGCGGCCCGGAGCGGCCCCGCCAGCTTGCCGAATTTCATCCCGTGAGCCTCGGCTATGCCATTCGCCACGGTCTCGAGACTGTCGCGGGACCACGTAGCATTTTGCAACTGCGGCGTCAATTCTATCAGTATACGACGGGATACATCATCGAGTTCCGCTGCCGCCTTCTCCTCCGGGACGATGGGGCGGTCGGTTGTGATAAATGCAGCCTTTTCAAGAAGTTCAGGAAATGTTTTGGCACGATCCTTGAGGCAGTACATACCCTGTTCCATGAGCGCCAACTTTGCATCAGACAGCGGGGGCGCACCGGTCACGGCAAGGAATTCCTGCAATTCATGCAGCAGTGCAGCATCCGCCGTCGCCGCGATGTGCTGACCACAGAGATTCTCCAGCTTCTTGAAGTCGAGCCGCGCGGGGGCCTTGCCGATCCCGGTGATGTCGAACCACTCCCGCGCCTGCGCGTCTGTAAAGAATTCGTCATCGCCGTGGCTCCAGCCGAGACGGGCGAGGTAATTGCGCATCCCCGCCGCCGGATAGCCCATGTCCCGGTACTCCTCGACCCCGAGTGCGCCGTGGCGCTTCGAGAGCTTCTTGCCGTCGGGGCCGTGGATCAGCGGGATATGGGCGTAGGTGGGTAGCGGCCAGCCCATCGCCTGGTAGATCAGCATCTGGCGCGCGGCGTTGTTGAGGTGGTCGTCGCCCCGGATCACATGGGTCACGCCCATGTCGTGATCGTCCACCGCGACGGCGAGCATGTAGACCGGCGAGCCGTCGCTGCGCAACAGAACCATGTCGTCGAGCTGATCGTTGCGGATCGTCACGTCGCCCTGCACCACGTCGGCGATCACCGTGGTGCCCTCGCGCGGGGCCTTGATGCGGATGACATGGGGTGCGCCTTTGGGGTGGGTGGCCGGATCGGCGTCGCGCCACGGGCTTTGATAGAGGGTCGATCGGCCCTCGGCGCGGGCCGTCTCGCGAAACGCCTCGATCTCTTCCTGCGTGGCGTAGCAGCGATAGGCGCGGCCTGCGGCCAGAAGCTGATGCGCGACCTCGGCGTGGCGCTCGGCACGGGCCGCCTGGCTCACGGCCTCGCCGTCATGGTCGAGCCCCAGCCACGAGAGCCCGTCGAGGATCGCCTGCGTCGCCTCGGGGGTGGAGCGGGCTCGGTCGGTATCCTCTATGCGCAAGAGAAAGCGGCCGCCGTGACCACGCGCATAGAGCCAGTTGAACAGCGCCGTGCGCGCCCCGCCGATATGCAGGAAGCCGGTGGGCGAAGGGGCGAAACGGGTCACGACCTGTTGCGTCATGGGCGGGCTTAACCTTTTCTTAACGATGCCGGGGCGAGGATGCGGCCTGTCTATCGGCCCACCGGGAGGGAGACAAGTGGCGCGCATCCCAGAGGTGATCGAGCGCGGCTGGCTCCTCCAGCGCGGGGCGCTGTTTCCGTGGGTTCCGGTTCTTCTGGCCTGCGGCATCGGCGGGTATTTCGCCCTGCCGGATGAGCCGCCCGGCGCGGTGCTCGCCGTCTGCGGCGCGCTCGCGGCAGCGGTCCTCGCACTGGCGCTGTGGCGGGGGCGGGAATGGTCCGGGCCGTTGGGCTGTGCGCTGGCGGTGTTGCTGGCCGGGGTGGCGATCGCGGGCATGCGCACGCATCTCGTCGCGGGTCCGGTGCTGGGCTTTCGCTACTATGGCCCGGTCGAGGGACGGATCGTCGCGATTGACCGATCGGCCTCGGATGCGTTGCGCCTGACGCTCGACCGGGTCACGCTTTCTCGGGTCGATCCCGACCGGGTGCCAGTGCGGGTGCGTGTTTCGTTGCACGGGGTTGCCGGCGCCGAGGATGTCGTGCCGGGGCTGCGGGTCATGACCACCGCCCATCTCGCGCCGCCCGCCGGGCCGGTGGAGCCGGGCGGTTTCGATTTCCGGCGGCATGCGTGGTTCCAGAGGATCGGCGCGGTGGGCTATACCCGCGTGCCAGTGGTCGCGCTGGCCGAGGCCGGAGGGGAACAACACCTGTTCCGCATCCGGATGGCGCTTGCCGATCACGTCCGCGCGCGCCTGCCGGGCCAGCCCGGTGCTTTTGCCGCCGCGATCATGACCGGTGACCGCTCGGGCCTGTCGCAGGATACGCTGGAGGCGATGCGCATATCGAGCCTCGCGCACCTGCTGGCGATCTCGGGGCTGCACATGGGGCTGGTCGCGGGTTTTGTCTTTGCCGCCGTGCGGCTGGTGCTCGCGGCGGTGCCCCGGGTGGCGCTCGCATGGCCCATAAAGAAGATTGCCGCCGCGCTCGCGCTCCTCGCCGGGGCGGGGTATCTCGCGTTGTCGGGGGGTAACGTGGCGACCGAACGCGCCTTCGTCATGGCCTCTGTGATGCTGGTTGCGGTGATCCTTGACCGCCGCGCGCTCAGTCTGCGCGCGGTCGCGGTGGCGGCGATCATCGTGCTTGTGTTGCGGCCCGAGGCGCTGCTTGGCCCCGGCTTCCAGATGTCCTTTGCCGCGACGGTGGCGCTTGTCGCCGTGTTTGGCTGGCTGCGCGATGCGCGGGTTCCGCTGGGGCCGCGCTGGCTGCGCCCGGTGCTGGCGGTGGTCATTTCGTCGGCAGTGGCGGGGGCGGCGACCGCGCCGGTTGCGGCGGCGCATTTCAACCAGTTTGCGCAATACGGCCTGCCCGCGAACCTTGCGAGCGTGCCGCTGATGGGGGTGCTGGTGATGCCCGCGGCGGTGATCGCGGCGCTATTGCTGCCCTTCGGGCTCGACGGGTTGCCGCTGTGGCTGATGGGGTGGGGGCTCGACTGGATCCTTGGCGTTGCCGATTGGGCCGCGGGGCTTGAGGGGGCGCGCGTCCCGGTGGTGGCACCCGATGCGAATGCGCTGCCGCTGATCGCGCTGGGCATGCTATTCGTGGTGCTGTGGCAGGGGCGTGCACGCCTCTTGGGCCTTGCTCCGGTGGCGGTGGCCGCGCTCCTGTGGGCGCAGACCGAGCGCCCGGCGCTGCTCATCGCCGACAGTAGCGGATTGGTGGGTTTGATGACCGAGGCGGGGCGCGCGCTCAACAAGCCGCGCGGGGGCGGCTTCGTGGCCCGGAACTGGCTGGAGAACGATGGCGATGCCGCCGCGCAGGAAGAGGCGCATGCGCGGTGGAGCGATGATCTGCTGGCCCCCTTCGCGGTTTCCGTACGCCTTGGCCGCGCCGCGGCGCGTGGTCCGATTGACTGTGCAGGTGCGCAACTTCTGTTGTTGACGGCCGATCCCGAGGGGGTGCCCGACGGCGGTTGCCGCGTGGCCTCGCCGCGCACGCTGCGCGTGACCGGCTCGCTGGCGCTCTCCGCTGACGGAACGCTGTCGCAGAGCGCGGCGGCGGTGGCGGGGCGGCGCCCGTGGGCGCCGGGGCAGGATCAGTAGGTGCGGATCAGCCCGACGAGACGGCCCTGCACGCGCACCATATCCTCGGGCAGGACACGGGGCTCGTAGGCAGGGTTGGCGGCCTCGAGAACGATGGTGTGCCCGCGGCGCAAAAAGCGTTTGAGCGTTGCCTCCTGGTCCTCGATTAGCGCGACCACGATGTCGCCGTTATCGGCCACCTGCGTTTCGCGGATGATGACCACGTCGCCGTTGTTGATGCCGGCGTCGATCATGGAATCTCCCTTGACCTCGAGCGCGTAGTGATCACCCCGGCCCGAGATCATCTCGGCGGGGACGCTGATGTTGTGGCTGGCATGGGCGATCGCCTCGATCGGCGTGCCGGCGGCGATGCGGCCCATCACCGGCAGCGACAGCGCATCGGCGGTCTCGACCGGCATGGCGTTGGCGGGCTGTGGCGGGGCGTAGCGGCGGTCGCCCTCGACCACGCGCGGGACGAAGCCCGTTTGCCCTTGGTCGGCGATCATGTCGGGCAGGCGCACAATCTCGATTGCGCGGGCGCGATGCGGCAGGCGCCGGATGAAGCCGCGTTCCTCAAGCGCCGTGATCAGACGGTGGATGCCGGATTTCGACCGAAGGTCAAGCGCTTCGCGCATCTCGTCAAAGCTGGGCGGGACGCCGTCGCGCTGCACGCGCTTGTGGATGAAATCGAGCAGGTCGCGTTGTTTTCTGGTCAGCATCCCAGCCTCCGTGCAGACACGTTCAGCGTGTTCTACAGGTGTTCCCGTTTTGTGTCAATCCGTTCCAGACACGGATCACATCCGCACGCCGGTGCCCTGCAAGACCCCGTGTTCGAGCGCATAACGCGTGAGTCCGGCGGTCGATGATATGCCGAGCTTGCGCTTTATGTTCTTGCGGTGGGTTTCGACCGTGCGCACCGAGATGTCGAGCGCACCGGCCACTTCCTTGTTGGATTTGCCCTGCGCGAGCAAGAGCAGGATGGTCTGTTCGCGGTTGGTGAGCTGTTCGCGGTCGGGCGCTACAAACGGGGCGAGCGAGCCCTGCGCGCCGGTGCAGAGATATCGCTGCCCGGCCATCACCGCGTCGATGGCGTGCTTGATCTCGTCTACCGGCACGTCCTTGAGCACGTAGCCCGAGGCCCCGTGGCTGAGCGCCGAAGTGATGTATTCGGGGCTGTCATGCATGCTGAGGATCAGGATGCGCGTGCCGGGGCGGCGTTCGAGCAGGATTTCGGTGGTCGATAGCCCGCCGATCCCCGGCATGTTGAGGTCGAGCAGAACCACGTCCGGGGCGAGGTCTCCGATCTGGTCAATAATCGCATGCCCATCGGCGAGCGCGGCGATCACCTCGATATCCTCGTAGCTTTCGAGGATGGATTGGATGCCCTCTGTGACCATTGGATGATCGTCGACGATGACGACGCGGGTGGGAGCGTGGGTCATGCCGTTGCCCTTTTTGTTTCGGGGGCCGTCTCGGACTGGCCCTGCGGCGTCAGAAGATGGGTGAGCGGCACCGTGGCCTCGATCTCGGTGCCCTCGGGCGAGGAACGGATCTCGAACCGCCCGTCGATCTGCTCGATGCGTTCCTGCATGTTGCGCAGGCCGAGTCCGCCGCCCGCGCTCGCGCTTGAGGCGTCGATGCCACAGCCATTGTCGGTGATGCGCAGCGTGCCGCCCCTTGCGTGGCCGCGCAGGTCGATATGGACGCGCGTTGCAGCGGAATGGCGCTCGATATTGGTGAGTGTCTCCTGTGCGATGCGGTAGAGCGCGATCTTGGCTTCCTCATCGAGGCGGTTGCGAAACACTACGGTCGCGAACTCGGTCTTGATGCCGGTGCGGCGGCCGAAATCCTCTGCCAGCGCCTTGAGCGCGGGGCCGAGGCCGAGATCGTCGAGCGCGCCAGGGCGCAGGTCGCGGCTGATGCGGCGCACCTCCTGGATGGCGGTGGAGAGATGCGCGGCCCCGCGGTCGAGCGTATCCCCGGCGCGCGCATCGCCCGCGGCCAGCCGTCGCCGCGCGGTTTCCAGCGCGTAGCGCACCCCCACGAGTATCTGGCTGATGCCGTCATGTAATTCGCGCGCGACGCGCCCGCGCTCTTCTTCCTGTGCGTCGAACACACGCTGTGTCAGCATCTTGAGCTTGGCATTTGCGAGGCGGCGCTCGCGGATCGTGATGAAGAGGCCGGTCACGAAGACGAAGATCAGCGCGAGCATCGTCGCCCCGCCGACATAGAGAAAGGTGCGCTGCACGCGCGTCTCCACTTGCTGTCGCGAAGCGGCGACCGCTGCGATCACGTCGTCGATGAATACCCCCGTACCGATCGCCCACTGCCAGTCCTGAAGCCCGATGACATAGGCCACCATCTGCGTGCGCTCGCCGGTCGAGGGCTTGGGCCAGATGAAGCTGTGATAGCCCCCACCCGAGCGCGCCAGACGGATGAGCTCGTCGGTGACGGGCACGCCCGACGAATCCTCCAGCCCGGTCCAGTTGCGCCCGATCAACTCGGTTCGACGGGGGCTGACGAGGTTGGTGCCGTTGTAGTCGAAGACGAAGAAGTAGCCATCCTGCCCATAGAGCATGGCGGCGAGGATCTGGCTGACCTGTTCCATCGCCTCGCGGTCGTCGGGGGCGGCGCGGCCATAGATGTTGACGAAGGCGGTGCGCGCAATGGAGATGTAATTCTTCAGCTCCGCGCGCTTGGCCGAGATGAGCTGCGCCTCCAGGGTTTCGATCTCGCGCTCTGCCATCTGCCGTGCTTGCAGCGTAACCACGACCGAGATTGCCACCGCCGTCAAGATCAGCGGCAGGGTGGCGAGCAGAAACAGCTTCTGCCCGTAGTTGAGCCTTGCGGATGCGAGCCAGCCTTTCATACGAAAGCGATAAGGCCAAACCGGCACCATTTCCAGCCTCTTGCCGCGAGGGCGGCACCGATCGAGTTCCGGTCGCGCGGGATCAGCGGTCGGGATCGTGCCACTTGGCCTCGGGCACCTCGCGCCGCCTGAGCCGCATGGCCAGACCAAGCGCCACGCCCACGCCAATGGCCAGAGTGAGATCCGTCAGCACCGTGAGCACCAGCGTGATCAATAATAGCCCCTGATCCGAGCGCCGCGCCGCCAGGTGGCGGTGCCAGTGCTGCGGCTCAGACATGTTCCATGCAGTGATGAGCAACAGCCCCGCCAGCGCGGGCATGGCCAGGAAACCCGCGAGCGGTGCTGCGAGCAGCATCACGAGAAGGATGACGAGGGCATGGATCATTCCGGCCACCGGCGTCCTGCCGCCTGCGTGGACATTGGTGGCGGTGCGCGCAATGGCCCCGGTCACGGGCAGCCCGGCAAAGAGCGCCGCGCCCGTGTTGGCCACGCCATTGGCGATTACCTCTGCATTGGGGCGGGTGTTGCCCCCGATCATCCGGTCGGCAACGGAGGCCGACAGGAGCGATTCCACCCCGGCGAGAAAGGCGATGACAAGCGCCGAGGGAAGCAGTTCGGTCATCCGCTGAAGGCTGAACTCCGGTATCTGCGGCCAGGGCAGGGTATTGGGCAGCGGGCCAAAGCGTGATTGCAGCGTCTCCACGGGCAGGTCCAGCAGCACGACCGCCCCGGAACAGAGCGCCATGGCCACGATCAATCCGGGAAAGCGCGGGGCGAGACGGCGCAGCACGAGGATCACCGCCAAGGTGCCGCCCCCGATCGCGAGCGCGCGCGGATCGAAGGTTTCGCGCGCCTCCCAGAGCGCGGCGAGCTTGGGCAGGAAATCGGCGGGCAGGTCGGTTGCGGACAGGCCGAAGAGGTCGCGCAACTGGCTGGTGGCGATGATGATGGCGATGCCGATGGTAAAGCCGCTGATTACTGCCTCGGGGATGTGCCGGATAAGGCTGCCGGCGCGAAAATATCCGGCGATCACAAGTATCAGCCCCGCCATCAGCGTTGCGAGCACCAGACCGTCGTGACCGTGCTCGGCGATCACCCCGTAGACGACGACAATGAAGGCCCCGGTCGGCCCGCCGATTTGGACCCGGCTGCCGCCGAGCGCCGAGAGAAGGAAGCCGCCGATGATCGCCGTGGTCAGGCCCGTTGCGGGCGACGCTCCCGACGCGATGGCAATGGCGATGCTGAGCGGCAGGGCCACCGTGGCAACGGTGATCCCGGCCACGAGGTCGGCCCGGAACAGCGCGGCGGTATAACCGGGCAGTGTGGTGAGGATTTTCGGCTTCATGGCCGTGTTGAACACCTGCGCCCGCGCGTGTGCAAGGCGGAATCGACACAGGAAGGATGCGACAAAAATCCTTGTGACTACGCAGTAATCGGTATTTGCAGGTCGCGAATCGCGGGCTAAGGTCTGCGCACTTTAACGATCCGCGGAACGTCCGGGAGAGGGGCGACCGCTCAAAAATGGGGAGGGAACCATAATGGATCGCCGTTCGTTTCTGAAAAATACCGCGATTGGTGGCGGGGCCGCCGCTGCCGGAACGCTGGCCGCGCCTGCCATCGCGCAGGGCAACCGCACGCTGACGATGGTCACCACGTGGGGCCGCGGTCTTGCCGGTGTGTTCGACGCCGCGCAGCGTGTGGCCGACAGCATTAACGGCATGTCTGATGGCAGCCTCACGGTCGATGTAAAGGGCGCAGGTGAACTCGTCGGCGCGTTCGAGGTGTTCGACGCCGTGACCGCCGGGCAGGCCGACATGTATCACGGGGCCGATTACTATTTCGTTGGTCAGCACCCGGCGTATGCCTTCTTCACCTCGGTGCCCTTCGGCATGACGGCGCAAGAACTGGTGAACTGGTATTATCACGGCGACGGCGCCGGCTTCCACGACGAGCTGGGCCAGATCTTCGGGCTCAAGTCGTTCCTCGCGGGCAATACCGGCGCGCAGGCGGGCGGCTGGTTTTCCAAGGAAATCAACGGCCCCGAGGATTTCAACGGCCTCAAGTTCCGCATGCCAGGTCTGGGCGGCAAGGCGCTGGGCAAGCTGGGCGCGAGCGTCCAGAACCTGCCCGGATCGGAAGTCTACCAGGCGCTCGCCTCGGGGGCCATCGACGGTACCGAGTGGATCGGACCCTGGGCCGACGAAAAGGCCGGCTTCCAGGAGATCACCAAGACCTACTACACTGCCGGTTTCCACGAGCCGGGCGCGGGCCTGTCGATCGGCATGAACCGCGAGGTGTTCGAGAGCCTGAACGCACAGCAGCAGAAGATCGTCGAGATCGCCTGCGCCGAGGCGCATCAGTGGAACCTCGCGCAGTTCCTTGCCAACAACTCCGCCGCGCTTCAGCGCCTGCAATCCGCGGGCGTCAAAACGCTGGAATTCCCCGACAGCGTTTGGGACGCGTTCGGCCAGGCCTCGAACGAGGTCCATCAGGAAAACATGGGCGACGACATCTACAAGCGTGTCTACGACAGCTACATGGCGTCGATGGCGGCCTCGTCCTCGTGGATCCAGAAATCCGACGGTGCCTATACCGCACAGCGCGACCGCGTGCTCGGCTGAGGCCAATCGCCGGTAACTAACGGCGCAGGCCCCGGGGCATCCGGGGCCTGCGCGCATACCCGGCAGGGGCAGGTGCCCACGCGGAGCAGCGCGGGCGCGAGGGGGGAAGATGATCGACGCAGTCCTGTGGTTTTTCCAGAACGTCGCGATGGCCTTCATGAACTTTGGCTACGCGGTCACGCATCCTGGCCTCTGGCTCGACTGGTCCGACAAGCAGGCCATCATGCGGGTGGTTTATTACGGCGGATCGGTCGAGTTCTTCTTCGTGGTATTCACCACCTTCCTCGTGCTGACCGGTATCGGCATCTGGCGCAAGGGCGTGATGTGGGCCTGCGTACGCGGCCTTGAGGGTTTTGCCAACACGGTAGGCCGCCTCGTGGCCTGGGCGGGCCTTGTCATGGTTATCCAGCAGATCGTCATCGTTTTCGTTCAGCGGATATTTGCGCGGCCTGACATCGTTGTGGGCGTGGGCATACCGCTGGAATTCGACATCAGTTGGTGGGCCGAGGAACTCAAGCTCTACAACGCCATGGTGGTGGCGCTGTGCTGTACCTACACCTTCGTGCAAGGCGGGCATGTGCGGGTGGACCTGATCTATGCCCAGGTCAGCCACCGTGCCAAACGGGGGATCGACATGGTGGGCAGCCTCGTCTTCATGATGCCGATGGCGGTGCTCATCTGGATGTATGGCTGGTTCTTCCTTTGGCGGCACCTGATCGTGCCCAAGCCATCGGCCTCTGACACCATTGACCGGCTGCTACTAAAGGCGCGGGCGCTGCGCTGGAACGTCGAGACCATCGGTTTCAGCCCCAACGGATTCAACGGATATTTCCTGTTCAAGGTGCTGCTTGTGTTCTTCGCCGGCATGATCTTCCTGCATGCGATGGCGTTCTTCTGGCGCTCGCTGCTGGAATACCGCGAGGGGCTGGAAAGCACCGACAGATACCTCGACCGCGACACGCTGGGCGAGGGCGAAGAAGCCTATGAAGGCACGCATTAAAGGGGCGGGTGAGACATGCTATTCGGACTTGACGGCGTCGAGATCGGCCTGATCATCGTGTTCCTGTGCCTGTTCGGGGGGATACTCTCTGGTTTTCCGGTGGCCTTCGCCATCGGCGGCGCCGGGATCGTTTCCTTCGCGATCATCGCCGGGCTCGACAGCGCGGGGCTCTTGATCCACCAGGCCATCGACACGTCGAGCGAGGCGTATAACGCCCTCGTCGCCGGTGGCGCGCGGCCCGAGTCCATTTCCATCTTCCGGTACCCGGAGCTGCCGCGTAGCGGCATGCCGGTGTTCCCGCAAGGGTGGGAGACGGCGCTCGACCGCAATATCTCGTTCATCGTCAATCGCATCAACGAGCGCGTTCTGGCGGGCGCGGCGATCGAGACGCTGCTCGCTGTGCTGATGTTCGTGATGATGGGCATCACGCTGGAGCGGTCCAAGATCGCCAACGACCTACTCACCACGATGGCGCGCGTGTTCGGGCCGCTGCCCGGGGGGCTCGCGGTGTCGGTGGTGGTGGTGGGCGCGTTCCTCGCCGCCTCGACCGGGATCGTCGGCGCGACGGTGGTGACGATGGGGCTGCTGAGCCTGCCAACCATGCTGCGCAACGGCTATTCGCCGCAGATCGCCACCGGGGTGATCGCGGCCTCGGGCACGCTCGGGCAGATCATCCCGCCCTCGATCGTGATCGTGCTTCTGGGCACGCTGGCGGGCGATCTCTATTCCGTGGCGCAGGAGAACCGCGCGCAGCTTGCCGGCTGCTCGGACGCGCTCACTTACCTGGGTGAGCCCGCCGTGGTGTCGGTGGGCACGCTTTTCCAGGCGGCGCTCTTGCCCGGCATCCTGCTGGCGCTGCTCTATGCGCTCTATGCCTTTGGCTACGCGCTGGTGAACCCTTCGAAGGCCCCGGCGGTACAGCTTGCCGATGGCGGCGGCGAGCCGATTACCCGCGCCGAGCGCTTCACCTGGTTCGCCGGGGTGCCGGTGGCGCTCGTCGCGGGCTCGATGCTGCTGTCGTCGCTGGGCGTGGTCGGCTCGCAGGGCCTGCGGGTGGATACGTTCACCGACATGGGTGAGACGGCCTCGCTGCGGACCAATGTGAGCGACGAGTGCCGCGCCTCGATGATCGAGCTGCACGGACAGGCGGCCTGGGATGACGCGGTCGCCGAGCAAAAGGCCATCGACGAGGCAGGCGGGGTGGAACAGAGCGTGCGCCTCAGCCCCGAGCGGATTGTCGAGTTGCGCGCCGAGAAGGCGGCAAATGCCGCGCCTATCGGAACCGGCGTGGCCACGATCATGGTGATGCTCGGGCTGGTGCTGGCGCTGGCGCGGGGTGTATCGCCCTCGGCCTCGCCGACGCCGCTGCTCGTCGGCGCGCTCGGCATCGTGCTGGGGCTTTTGGCCGACATTCTCCTCATTCCGGCGACGATGTCCTCGGGGGCGACATGGCTGATCCTCGCGATCCCGGTGGGGCTTGCCCTCTATGGCTGCGCCCATGGCGCGGTGCGGCTGGCGGGTAACGAGCTCATCCGCGTTGTGTTCCCGCCGCTGGTGCTGATCGTGGCGGTTCTGGGCTCGATCCTGGGCGGCATCACCAACCCCACCCCCGCCGCCGCGCTCGGCGCGGGCGGGGCGATCATGCTGGCTGCCTATCGCAAGCTGCGTGACCAGGACCGCTCGCCGCGGATCATCCTGTTCTCCACCTTGGCGATTGTGCTGGCGATCCTCATCGGCATCAATTTTGACCTGCGGATCAATATGGAGGAGGTCGGTTTCGAATCCTGGGTGGCGTTCATCTTCGCCTATGGTGCCTATCTCTACGCGCTCTTCGGCCTGCTTTTTGCCTGCTGGGTGCTCTTTGCCGGCGGCGTGCTCAGCCCGGTGGTGCGCGAGACCGCCAAGGTCACGAGCATGGTGTTCACCATCCTGATCGGCTCGCAATTGCTGAATCTCGTGGTGATCAGCTTTGGCGGTGAGCATTACATCCAGCAATTCCTCATGAGCTTTGACAACGAGTTCAAGGTGTTCCTGATCGTGATGCTGGTGCTGTTCTTCCTCGGCTTTGTGCTCGACTTTCTCGAGATCATCTACATCGTGATCCCGATCGTCGGCCCGGTGATCTACGGCGGCAGCTTCGATCCGAAATGGGTGACGATCATGATCGCGGTGAACCTGCAGACCTCGTTCCTGACACCGCCCTTCGGCTTCGCGCTTTTCTACCTGCGGGGGGTGGCACCGAGGGGGGTGACGACCGGACATATCTATGCGGGGGTGTTTCCCTTCGTGCTGATACAGGTGGTGGGGCTGGCGATCCTGTGGTTTTTCCCCGATATCGTGACGATCCTGCCGGACCTCATGGGGTGAGGCGCCACCGGTGGCAATGATGTGCATCAATAACAAAGGTAAGTGGACCGTTTAACATTTCCTTCATGGCGCCTGTCCCGGGGGGCAGGGTCAGTGATACACTGGAGATTATGATGGGTTCTTTAAGTAACAGGAGATTGCCGCAACTGGCGGCGCTCGCTATTGGCGTCGGGATGTTGGGCGCGTCGGCCAGCTTTGCTGCCGATCAGGGTTCGATCGCGCGTGGCGGGAAACTTTATGACAAGTGGTATAAAGTGATCAAGGAAGAGCCGCCGACCGAGTCGCACAAGCTCTATCCCGCTGATGCGACATATGCCGACAAGGCCAAATCGAACTGGCGTTGCAAGGAATGCCACGGCTGGGATGGCATGGGCGCCGATGGGGCCTATAGCAGCGGCAAGCATTTCAGCGGCATCAAGGGCATAAACGGCATGAAGGGTGGCGATCCGGCGGCCGTCGTGGCGCTTCTCACAGGGCCGGGACACGGCTTTGGCGACTATCTTTATGAAGAGGATTTGACCGATCTGGCGAATTTCGTCGTTTCCGGGCAGAGCAATTACGGCGATTACATCGAGGACGGCAAGATCGTAGGTGATGTCGAGAACGGCAAGCAGATCTATGCTACGGTCTGTGCCAATTGCCACGGTGCCGACGGCAAGGAACCCAAGGAGATGCCACCGCTCGGCTCGCTTACCGGAAACCCGTGGGAGTTGATGCACAAGGTGCTCAACGGCCAGCCCGGCGAGGCAATGCCGGCCCTGCGTGCCCTCGACCATCAGATCGCGGCGGACGTCATCGCCTATATCGACGCGGAACTGCCAGAGCAGTAATCGCCTCGGCATGACATCGTCTGGCCGGGCGCAGCCTGTTGCGCCCGGGAATGTTCTTGTCTCGGGAAAAAACGGTAATGATACGATTCATCAAGCGGCTGTGGCACTGGTTCACGCGGCCCAGTGTACTGATCGGGCAGGGCGTGTTGCTGGTAATCGGTGGCATCGGCGGCATCATCTTCTGGGGCGGATTCCATACCGCGATGGAGGCGACGAACACATTGGAATTTTGCGTCTCCTGCCACGAGATGCGTGACACCGTCTACCAGGAATACAAGACCAGCGTGCACTACAAGAACGCCTCGGGCGTCCGCGCCGTCTGCTCGGATTGCCATGTGCCCCACGCCTGGGGGCCCAAGGTGGTGCGCAAGATCCAGGCCACCAACGAGCTTTGGCACAAGGTGCGCGGCACTATCGACACGCCGGAGAAATTCGAGGCCAAGCGCGAGGAAATGGCCAACCATGTCTGGGCGGTGATGACGCGCACGGATTCCCGTGAATGCCGCAACTGCCATAGCTTCGAGGCGATGGATTTCGAGAAGCAGGGACGCAGGGCGCGCGAAAAGATGGAGGTGGTGGCCATTGAAGGCCATGCGCCGGACGGATCGTCAACCTGCATCGATTGTCACAAGGGCATCGCTCACAACCTGCCCAAGGTCGAACGCGACGATTGACGCTGGTCGCGCGGCCCCATGGCCGCGCGTCAGACCATCATCTCCTTGGTCGCCGAGAGTGTCACCTCCGGGTAATCCCGTTCGACCCGGTCGATATCCCATTGCAGCCGCGTGAGGTAGACCACGTCGCCGTCATGGTCGTGGGCGATGTGTTGCTTGTTGGCGGCGACGAACGCCTCGACCTTGTCGCGCGGGCCGGTCACCCAGCGCGCCGAGGTGAACTGCGAGCCCTCGAAGCGCACCGGCAAGCCATATTCCATCTCGATCCGGCTGCCCAGCACCTCGAACTGCAACTGCCCCACCACGCCCACGATGAAGCCCGAGCCGAAGGCGGGCTTGAACACTTTGGCGGCGCCCTCCTCGGCGAATTGCATCAGCGCCTTTTCCAGGTGCTTGGCCTTCATCGGGTCGCCCGCGCGGGCCTGTTGCAACAGCTCCGGTGCAAAGGAGGGGATGCCGCTGACGCGCAGGTTCTCGCCCTCGGTCAGGGTGTCACCGATGCGCAACTGTCCGTGGTTGGGGATGCCGATGATATCGCCCGCCCACGCCTCTTCGGCGAGTTCCCGGTCGGCGGCGAGAAACAGCACCGGGGCGGAGACGGTGATCGGCTTCTTCGCGCGCACGTGGGTGAGCTTCATCCCGCGCCGAAAATGTCCCGAGGCGAGGCGGAGAAACGCCACGCGGTCGCGGTGGCGCGGGTCCATGTTGGCCTGCACCTTGAACACGAAGCCGGTGACCTTGTCCTCTTCGGGGGCGATCTGGCGGGGGGTGGCGCGCTGTGGCTGCGGTTCGGGGGCGTAGGCGCCGATCCCCTGCATCAGCTCGCGCACGCCGAAGGAGTTGATCGCCGAGCCGAACCATATAGGCGTCATGTGCCCCTCGCGCACGGCCTGCGCGTCGAGCGGGGGCAAGAGCTCTCGCGCCATCTCGACATCCTCGCGCAGCTTGTCCAGCAGGGCGGGCGGCACGTGGTCGGCCATTTTGGGATCATCCAGCCCCTTGATCTCGATGGTTTCGGCGACGCGGTTGCGGTCGGCGCGGTCCATCAGTTCGAGCCGGTCGTGGAGCATGTCGTAGCAGCCCAGGAAATCGCGCCCCTGCCCAATGGGCCAGCTTGCGGGCGTGACGTGGATGGCAAGCATCTCCTGGATTTCGTCGATGATCTCGAATGTGTCGCGGGCCTCGCGGTCCATCTTGTTGCAAAAGGTCAGGATCGGCAGGTCGCGCATCCGGCAGACCTCGAACAGCTTGCGCGTCTGGCTCTCTACCCCCTTGGCGCCGTCGATCACCATGACGGCGGCATCCACGGCCGTCAGCGTGCGGTAGGTGTCTTCGGAGAAGTCAGAGTGGCCCGGCGTGTCCACGAGATTAAAGCGGAACTCCTTGAAATCAAAGGACATGGCCGAGGCCGAGACGGAAATGCCCCGGTCCTTTTCCATCTGCATGAAATCCGACCGGGTGCGCCGGGCCTCGCCCTTGGCGCGGACCTGACCGGCCATCTGGATCGCGCCGCCATAGAGCAGGAATTTCTCGGTCAGCGTGGTCTTGCCCGCATCCGGGTGCGAGATGATCGCGAAGGTGCGGCGGCGCGCGATCTCGGGCGGCAGGGCGGGGCGGTTGGGGCTCTGGTCCAGCATGGCCCGCCGTATAGTGGCGCGCCCCGTGGGGCGCAATGGCCCTCAGCGCAGCGAGGCGCGGCGCAGCAGGTCGGCGGCGTCCGGGTGGTCGAGCAGGGCGCGCCCGATCTCGAATTGCAGGTGCGCGGGCGTTTCGTGGCCGGGTGTGTCGGGCAGCAACTCGGCAGGCAGAGCCGAGCGCGTGCGCGGGTCGAGCAGCAGGGTCTCGGCGGCGATGCCTTCGGCAAAGATGATCTGGTGCCGGTCGAACAGAAGCTGGACATAATCGACATGGCCGCCGGTCTCGATGCGCACGCTGTCGCCGTTGACCAGGTGGCGCGCGCGCACCAGCACTTCGCGCCGCCCGGCCCCGACGGCATCGTCGCGCTGGTAGATGAACAGGCGGTGATCGGGGCTGACCAGCAAATCGCCCTCGTTGTTGAGGGCACCCGCCCGGATGCGTACCGGGGCGAAATCGCCGATGGCGCGCAGCGTGGTCTGCCCGATCCAGCGCAGCGGTTGCGCGCCGTCGTCGCGGGTAAGCACCATGTCGCCGGGCTGGAGCGTCTCGACCGGTTTCTGCGCGCCCGTGGCCATCGTGATCCGTGTTCCGCGGGTAAAGGAGACGCAGGCCGCCTGCGCGAATCGTTGCCGCGCAGTATCGCGCTCGACCCGCACCAGGGCGTATCCTGTGCGCGGGGCCATGTGCGCCAGCGGCATGGCATAGACATTGGTGACGCGCGCCTCGTCATCGGTCTCGACGAAGATCAGCACTTCGGCCACGCTGCCGGTGGCTGGCATCAGCGTGAGGCAGCAATCGAGGTGCAGCGGCGCGCCGGGGGTGCCGATTTCCGAGCCTTCGCCCACGCGGAACGGGCCGGCCCCCTCCATCACGAGACCGAGACGCAGGGCGCGGGCGCGCGGCCCGAGTTCGTAAATGTCATCGAGATCGAGCTCGGCAGCAAAGGACAGCGCGTCGCCGAGATTGGCCCCGCTGACCACGCGCAGATCGGCGGCCTCGAAAACGTTGACGAATTGCGCGGGGCGTGGTGCGGGCGTGGTCATGAGCTGTCCGGGTCGGGGCTGTGCAGGTGTGCGGCGACGATGCCGTCCGCGATGCCGTTAAGCTAGGTCACGATTAAGCTAGGGCACGATTGTGGCACGTTCTGGTCGATTTCGGCAAGATTTCCCGGCAAGCAGGCAAAAGCAGGGCAGGCGGGAGGTGCGGCCCGCTGGTCATCCTGCGCTCCGCAGTGTTAATTCTCGGTGAACAAGGAAGGGGAAACGCAATGGACATGGGAATTCGTGGCAAGAGGGCGCTGGTCTGCGCCGCGTCGAAGGGGCTTGGGCTGGGCTGTGCGCGGGCCCTTGCCGAGGCTGGCGTTCATCTGGTGATGAACGCGCGCGGCGCCGAGGCGCTGGAGGCCTCGGCGTTGGTGATTCGCGCCGATTTTGGAGTCGAGGTCGCCACCGTGGCCGCCGACATCACCACCGAGGAGGGCCGCGCCGCGGTGCTTGCCGAGGCTGGCGCGGTGGATATCCTCGTCAACAATGCGGGCGGCCCGCCGCCGGGCATGTGGACCGACTGGGACCGCGAGGATTTCATCGCCGCGCTGGACGCCAACATGCTGGCCCCCATCGCGCTGATCAAGGCGCTGGTGCCGGGGATGATGGAGCGCGGCTGGGGCCGGGTGGTCAACATCACCTCGCAATCGGTGAAATCGCCCATCGCCATTCTGGGACTCTCGAACTCGGCGCGCGCCGGGCTAACCGGCTATGTCGCGGGTACCTCGCGGCAGGTGGCCGGCAAGGGCGTGACAATCAACAACCTGCTGCCCGGCATCCACGCCACCGACCGCGCCGTGGCGCTCGACACCGGCGTGGCCGATCGCGAGGGCATCACGCTGGACGAGGCCAAGGAGAAGCGCTGCGCCACCATCCCTGCGGGCCGCTACGGCACGCCGGAGGAGTTCGGAGCCGCATGTGCGTTCCTGTGCAGCCAGCACGCGGGCTTCATCGTCGGGCAGAACATCCTGCTCGACGGCGGTGCGGTGAACGCCACGCTGTGATCCGGGCTTGCCCGCGCGGGGCGGCGGCTTAGCTACCCCGAAATCTGGTCGGGGAGAGGTCGCATGCGTGGCGTCATTGCCGTCTGTCTTGTCCTGATGCTCGCGCGCTGGGTCGAGCGGCCCGCGTTTTGACGACTGGATGTGGCAGGTTGGCGAGGACCGCGTGCTTAACCGCGCCAACATGGACAAGCTGGGCCTGGAGATCGGCGAGGTGATCATCTGGTTTGAGAAGCGGGGGTAAGAGGCCTTCGGCCTGGAGATGGCGCGGCGGGCTTCGCCCTCGATTCCGCGCCGGGCCCAAGAACCGAATGGCAGCAAAAGACCACGTCGCGCCCTTACAGCATATGTCCTGATTTCGCCGCCTTGGTCGCGAGATAGGCACGGTTGTGGTCGGTCTCGCCCAACCGCAGGGGTACCCGTTCGGCCACCGCGATACCGTTCTGCGCCATCATCGCGAGCTTGGCGGGGTTGTTGGTCATCAGCCGCACCGAGGAGAATCCCATCCGCCGCAGCAGGTCGGCCCCGATGCGGAAGTCGCGCTCGTCATCCTCGAATCCGAGCCGATGATTGGCCTCGACCGTATCAAAGCCCTGATCCTGCAAGCTGTAGGCGCGCATCTTGTTGGCGAGACCGATGCCGCGCCCCTCCTGGTTGAGATAGAGCAGTACGCCCGCCCCCTCGGCCCCCATCTGCGCCAGCGCGCCGCGCAGTTGCGGGCCGCAATCGCATTTCAGGCTGCCCAGCAGGTCGCCCGTGAAACAGGCCGAATGCAGCCGTGCGAGAACCGGTGTGTCGCGCCGGGGCTGTCCGATTTCGACCGCGTAGTGCTCCTCGGCGCCATCCTCGGGGCGGAATACGTGCAGACGTCCTGCCTCTGACACCGAAAGCGGCAGGCGCGCGCTGACCACCGGGTGCATCGGGCTGGTTTCGACAAGGTGCGGCGCGGCGGCGGCGGCGTCGAGTACCGTCAGGCCGTGCCGCGCGGCAAAGTCCGCGCCGTCGGACAGGTCGAGCAGCACCGCCGCGGGCAGCAATCGAGCCGATTTCACCAGCGTGAGCGCCAGACGGTGCAGGCCCGCGTCGCCGCCGCGGTCGCTCTCGAGCGGGCCCTTCATCGGGGTCTTGAGATCGTCGGCCGGGTCGGCCACCGCCAGCACCCACGACAGCCGCGCATCGGGTGGCAGCACCACCCGTGCGAGATCACCATCGTAGGCGCGCGCCTTGAGTGTCGCGGCACGCCGTGCGGTGATGGCGAGTACCGGCGTGCCGCCCAGCGCCTGCACATCCGCGAGCCGCTGGGCATCGAGCGTCTCGGCCGCCAGCACCAGCGCCGCGCCGTGTGGGCCGCGCAGCACCACCGGCACGCCCATACGCAGGTCTCCGCGCGCGCGCGCAATGGTTTCGGTCAGGTCGGGGGCGAGGCTCATCAGGACTCTCCGGCATATCGCTCTTTGCGGTAGCGTATATTGTAACGAAATGCAAAGAACGGCTCGCGCGGTAACACGTGGCCGTGAAAGCTGTGACGAGCCTCTTGCCGGGCGCGTGCGGCTTGCGCATCTTGGCGGACAGGAAGAGGAACTCATCATGGCCCAAGTCAAGAAGATACTGCTCGTCGATGACGATGACGACCTGCGCGAGGCGCTGGGTGAACAACTCGTGATGACCGAGGATTTCGACGTGTTCGAGGCCGCGACCGCCGCCGAGGCGATGGCCCGGGCCAAGGACATGATTTATGATCTCATCATCCTCGATGTCGGCCTGCCAGATACCGACGGGCGCGAATTGTGCCGCCTGATGCGCAAGCAGGGGGTGCGCGCGCCCATCCTCATGCTGACAGGGCATGACGGCGATGCCGACACGATTCTCGGTCTCGACGCGGGCGCCAACGATTATGTCACAAAACCTTTCAAGTTCCCGGTGTTGCTGGCGCGCATCCGCGCGCAGCTTCGCCAGCACGAACAATCGGAGGACGCGATATTCCAGCTCGGGCCCTACACGTTCAAGCCGGCGATGAAGATGCTCATCACCGAGGAGGACCGCAAGGTGCGCCTGACGGAGAAGGAAACCAACATCCTGAAATTCCTGTATCGTTCGCCCGAAGGCGTGGTGCCGCGCGATGTGCTGCTGCACGAGGTCTGGGGTTACAATGCCGGGGTGACGACCCACACGCTTGAGACGCATATCTACCGGCTGCGCCAGAAGATCGAGCCCGACCCGGGCAACGCTCGCCTTCTGGTAACCGAGTCGGGCGGCTATCGCCTTGTGGTTTAAAGGTCACGGTCGCTTGACCTCGATCAAAGGCATATCTGGATTCTATGATATGTGTGGTATCGTTCACTTACGGTAAAACGTGAACCTCCCTGTTGGACTGGCCCCGGCATCGCCCGGGGCCCTTTGTTTCAAAGGGAACGAAGGGCCGATCCAGGGGCGGGGGCTGGCCCGAAACGGTGGTTGGCATCGGCCGCACCAGGGCCAGGGCCAGTCTGGCAGGATCAGGCCACCTGCTAGAGCGTGTCGCATTCATTCGCATTCACGCAACCCGCTCTAACCCATTGATTTCGCGCGTCTGAGAAGCTCAAAACCGGTTCTCACTTTTGAGCGACACGCTCTAGCCCGACGTGCACTCGCGCCCGGCGGCGTAGAGACACAGCAGGTCGCAGGCGAGCGTCGCTGCCGCCAGCGCGGTTATTTCCGAGACATCGTAGGCAGGGGCCACTTCGACCACGTCCATGCCCCGGAGCGCAATCCCTTCCAGCCCGCGCAGGATTTCCTGCGCCTGGAAGGTCGAAAGCCCGCCCACCACCGGCGTGCCGGTGCCTGGCGCCATCGACGGGTCGAGCGCGTCGATGTCGAAGGTGAGGTAGCAGGGCCGGTCGCCGACGATGTCGCGTACGCGGCCTGCGACCGACCGTGGGTCCGATAGGTGCACTTCGCGCGCGTCGATCACATGCACGCCCAGCGGGTCGGGATTGTGGGTGCGGATGCCCACCTGCACCGACGTTTCGGGCACGATCAGACCTTCGCGCACCGCGTGCCAGATCATCGTGCCGTGGTCGATGCGGCCGGGTTCGTCCTCCCAGGTGTCGGAATGCGCGTCGATCTGGATCAGCGAGAGCGGCCCGTGCTTCTCGGCATGGGCCTTCAGCAGCGGCCAGGTGATGAAGTGGTCGCCGCCCAGCGTCAGGAGCGCGGTGTCGCTAGCCAGCACGTCGCGCGCGGCCTGCGCGATGGCCGCGGGGACCTGCGCAGGATAGCCAGGATCGAAAAAGCAGTCGCCGGTATCCACCACCGCGAGCCGCTCGAACGGGTCGACCGCCCAGGGCCACGGTGCCGACCACGCGATATGGGAGGACGCGGCGCGCACCGCTCGCGGCCCCAGCCGCGCGCCCGACCGCCCCGATACCGCCAGATCGAAGGGCACGCCCATCACCGCCACGTCGGCGCCGGCCAGATCGCGGGTATAGCGGCGGCGCATGAAGCTGAGCGCGCCGGCATAGGCGGGCTCGGCGATGGTGCCGCGCGTCTCCTTGCGGGTGAAGGCCAGATCGCTGTCGGTCGGTGTGACGCTGGTGCTGTCGGTCATGGGGATCCTCTCGAGCGGCGGAGACTGCGCCCGAGATTGCCCCGCGTCCGGCCCCGTGTAAACCGGGATTGCCCGCTTGCGGGGCCGGGCGGCCAACGGGGGTGGACGTCGCGCCCGAGGGGCCGTAGGTCTGCGCCAAGTAGAAAAAAAGGACCGAAAGCCCATGCCCCTTACCGTCGCCACCTGGAACATCAACTCGGTGCGGCTGCGCGCGGATCTCGTCGCACGGCTCCTGCGTGAGGAGGGGCCGGACGTGCTGTGCCTGCAAGAATGCAAGAGCCCGGTGGAGAAGATCCCCGCCTCGATCTTCGCGGCCCTCGGCTATCCCCACATGATCGCGCGGGGCGAGAAGGGCTATAACGGCGTGGCGATCCTGTCACGGCTGCCCATCGAGGAGGCCGGAAGCCTCGATTTCGCGGGGCTGGGCCACGCCCGACACATCGCCGGGCGATTGGAGAACGGCGTGACCGTCCACAATTTTTACGTCCCCGCCGGCGGCGACGTGCCAGACCGCGAGGTGAATGTGAAATTCGGGCAAAAGCTCGACTACCTTACAGACATGCGCGATTTCTTCGGACAGGAGCGCCCGGAAAAGTCCATCCTCGTGGGCGATCTCAACATCGCGCCGCGGGAGGATGACGTGTGGTCGCACAAGCAATTGCTGAAGGTGGTGAGCCACACGCCGGTGGAGGTGGATCACCTCGGCAACGCGATGGAGGCCGGGGGCTGGCACGACGTCACCCGTGCCGACATCCCCGAGGGGCAGCTTTATAGCTGGTGGAGCTACCGTGCCCGCGACTGGGACGCCGCCGACAAGGGCCGCCGGCTCGATCACGTCTGGGCGAGCCGCGACATCCGCGAGGCGGGCCATTCCAGCCGCATCCTGCGTGCCGCGCGGGGCTGGGAGAAGCCTTCGGATCACGCGCCGGTGTTTGCGACATTTGATCTTTGACAGCGGGGAACGCGCCCACATATAGGGTGCATTCGGATAGAGGGAGTCTCGACATGCTGGAACTGGGCAAAACCGCGAACGGTCCCGCGGCGGGCGATCTCGTCCGCGACGTGAATGACGCCGATTTCATGGCCGAGGTGATCGAGGCCAGCCAGAAGGTGCCGGTGATCGTCGATTTCTGGGCGGCGTGGTGTGGCCCGTGCAAGACGCTGGGTCCCGCGCTTGAGGCTGCCGTGACCCGCGCGGGCGGCAAGGTGCGGATGGCCAAGGTGGACGTGGATCGCAACCAGGCCATTGCCGGGCAACTGCGCATCCAGTCGCTGCCCACGGTCTATGCGTTCTGGCAAGGCCAGCCGATCGACGGCTTCCAGGGGGCGCTGCCGCAATCGGAGGTCGATGCCTTCGTGAACCGCGTGATCGAGGCGGCGGGCGGGGCCGCGGGTGATGACGGCGAAGGCGGACTCGACGCAGCGCTCGACGCAGCCGACGAGATGCTCGAGACCGGCGCGCTCACCGACGCGATGCAAACCTTCGCCGCCGTGGTGCAGGAGGACGGCAAGAACGCGCGCGCCTTTGCCGGCATGGCGCAAGTGCAGGTGGCAGCGGGCGATCTCGACCAGGCGGAGGCGATCCTCAACGGTGCCCCGGCAGAGATCGCCTCGACCCCGGAGATAGAGGCCGCGCATGCGAAGATTGCGCTTGCCAGGCAGGCGCAGGACGCGGGCCCGGTGGACGATCTGCGCGCTGCCATCGAGGCCGACCCCGACAACCATCAGGCGCGGTTCGACCTTGCCACCGCGCTTTATGCCGGAGGCCAGGTGCAGGAGGCGGTGGACGAGTTGCTCGAGCTTTTTCGCCGCGACCGCGAGTGGAACGACGGTGCGGCCAAGGCGCAGCTCTTCACCATCTTCGAGGCACTGAAGCCCAACGATCCGATCCTGATTGCCGGTCGGCGCAAGCTCAGCTCGATGATATTTGCCTGAGCGCGCCGCCGGGCTAGACTACCCCTCATGGCACAGCGTTTCGATCTCCCCGAGATCATCCCCGTATTTCCGCTGCCCGGTGCGCTGCTGCTGCCGCGCGCGCGGCTGCCCCTTCACCTGTTCGAGCCGCGCTACCTCGCGATGCTCGAGGATGTGCTCAAGACGCGCGAGCGCCTCATCGGCATGGTGCAGCCAAACCCCGCGCCGGGCCGCGACGGCTGCACCGGGCTGCACAGGATCGGTTGTGTGGGCCGGGTGACGCAATTCTCCGAGACGGAGGACGGGCGCTACATGATCACCCTCACCGGGCTGTCGCGGTTCCGCATGACCGAGGAGGTCGAGGGCTTTACTCCCTACCGGCGGGTGCGGGTTTGCTGGAACAGTTTCGATCGCGACATGGGCCCAACGGAGACCGATCCCGGATTTGATCGAGACGGGTTCATGAACCTGCTGTCGCGCTATTTCAACGCCCGCGCGCTCGAGACTGACTGGGAGTCGCTCGAACAGGCGGATGACGAGTTGCTCATCAACTCGCTGTCGATGCTGCTTGGATTCGAACCCGAGGAGAAACAGGCCCTGCTAGAGGCCCCGTCGCTCGCTACAAGGCGCGAGACGCTGGTAACGCTGCTGGAATATTCGCTGCGCGGCGGCGACAACGAGGATATCGTGCAATGAGCGATTGGACCGATCCCCCGCATCCCCCCGAAGAAACCTCGGAAAGCGAGACGTCCGGACCCGGCTTCGACCGGCGGATGCTCGAGGCGCTCCTGTGCCCGCAGACCCACGGACGGCTGGAATACGATGCCGAGCGGCAGGAGCTTGTCAGCAAGTCTGCCGGACTCGCCTTTCCGATCCGCAATGGCATCCCGGTCATGCTGATCGATGAGGCAAGGCGGCTGGACTGAGGCCGGCCTGAGCGATCTTTTCAGGCCAGCCGCTTCGGGCCGGGATGACGATGGCCTGGTCGCCGGTCGTCGTGCCGAACCAACCCCTCTTTTCGCGGCGCGGGCGATGGGCTAGACCGGCCTGACCCAAGCGCAAAGGCCCGCAGATGAGACCCGTCCGCCTGCTCTCCGGTATCCTGACCGTCAGTGGCTGGACGCTGATGAGCCGCGTTCTGGGCTTCGTGCGCGACGTGATGATCGCGAGCCTGATCGGCCCCGGCATGCTGATGGATGCGTTCGTCGCCGCGTTCCGACTGCCCAACATGTTCCGCAGATTCTTTGCCGAGGGGGCGTTTAACGCGGCGTTCGTGCCGATGTTTTCCAAGCGGCTGGAAGCTGGCGACAACCCGCTGGGCTTTGCGAGCCTCGCGCTGTCGGGGCTGGGGCTGGTGGTGTCGCTGCTGACGGGGCTTGCGATGGTGTTCATGCCCGCGCTGGTCTGGGCTACCGCAGAGGGGTTCGCGGGGGATGCGCGGTTTGACGTCACCGTGGATTACGGACGCGTCGTGTTTCCCTATATCCTGTTCATTTCGCTCGCGGCGCTCTTGTCGGGGGCGCTCAACGCCGCCGGGCGATTTGCCGCCGCCGCAGCAGCACCCGTGCTGCTCAACGTGTTGCTGATCGCGGCGATGGGGGCGGCGGCATGGATGGGCGGGGAGGTGATGCAGGCGCTGGTCTGGGCGGTGCCGGTGGCGGGGGTGGCGCAGCTCGTCCTCGTCTGGATAGCCGCCGAGCGCGCAGGGCTGCGCATCCGCCCCGTGCGCCCGCGCTGGACGCCAGAAATGGCGCAGCTCGTGCGCGTCGCCATCCCGGCGGCGCTGGCCGGGGGGGTGATACAGGTCAACCTCGTGGTGGGGCAGCTTGTCGCCTCGCAGACCGACAAGGCGGTGAGCTGGCTCTACGCCGCCGACCGGCTCTATCAGTTGCCACTGGGCGTGGTGGGAATCGCGGTCGGGATCGTGCTGTTGCCCGACCTGGCGCGCAGGCTCAAGGCCGGGGATGACGACGGCGCGCGGCATGCCCTGTCGCGCGGCGGCGAGGTGGCGCTGGCGCTAACGGTGCCGTGTGCCGTGGCGCTGGTGGCGATCCCGCTGCCGCTCGTTTCGGTGCTCTTCGAACGCGGCGCGTTCGGTGCCGATGACAGCGCCGCCACCGCGCTCGCCGTGGCGATTTACGGGCTGGGGTTGCCCGCCTTCGTGTTGCAGAAAATCTTGCAGCCGATCTTTTTCGCCCGAGAGGATACACGCCGCCCGTTCCACTACGCCGTGGTGGCAATGGTGGTGAACGCCGCACTCGCCTTTGGCCTCGCCCCGGTCATGGGCTGGATCGCCGCGGCGCTGGCGACCACGGTGGCCGCCTGGGTCATGGTCTGGCAACTGGCAGGTGGTGCGCAGCGCTTTGGTGAGGTGGCGCGGTTCGACGCGCAGTTCCGCCGCAGGCTGTGGCGGATCGTGCTGGCTGCGGGCCTGATGGGCGCGGTGCTGTGGGGCGCGGCGGTGGTTCTTGGCCCGTTCCTCGCGCTGGGCGGCTGGCGCTGGCTGGCGCTGGTGCTGCTGGTTGGCCTCGGGGTGGTGAGCTACGGGCTCTTTGGGCAGGGGCTGGGCGCGTTCCGCCTGCAAGAGATGCGCGGGCAGCTGCGGCGGTAGCGCGTCAGCCCGGCGCCCGGCCGTCAGTCATGCCGCAGCCGGGCGCGCAGCCGCGTGAGGCCGCCGGGGCTGAGCGGCACCGACACGGCAAAGCCTGCAATGAACCCCGCCACGTCGGCCAGCCATGTGGGTGAGCCGCCGAACAGCAGCGCAAAGACCAGTTGCAGCGCCATAAGCACGCCGATCAGGGTAAAGGCGCGGGCCTGGTTGGCGCCCATCTGTCCCAGCCGCAGCCACATCACGTAGGTGAACCCCCCGATCATCCCGTAGACGCCGGGGAACGCCCCGATGAGCCACGGCCGGTCGCCCGGCAGCATCCCGTAGGCAAGCGCGCCGCCCACCGTCGCCGTGGCGAAGATCACCAGCACCGCCCAGTGGCGGAACACCTCGCCCAGGAACTTGCCCAGCGCCAGAAGCAGCACGGCGGCGAAGAGCGCGTGGGTGAAGCTGCCGTGGACAAAGGCGTAGGTAACGAGGCGGCGCAGGTGTTCGGTCGGTATTTGACCGGTTTCGATCATCCAGCGCAGGATCTGGCCGTGAAAGGCGTAGTCCTGGATTGCCGCGCTTCGCCAGCCCACGGCGTCGGCGCCGCCGACAATCCCGCGCGTGCCGAGTGAGAACGCCGCTTCGACCCCCGCGATAACCAGAAACAGCACCACCACCACCGGCGGGATCGGGTTGAGGGGACTGGGATCGTCGCTCATGGCAGCTCTCCTTGATGGGGCACTGGTTGACGGGGCACGGGCGCATGGGTAAGCGAGACCTTCAGAGAAATCCACCACGGAGTGCGCCCATGAGCGAGGCGGCCTTTACCCCCCGCGTCTTTTCGGGAATCCAGCCCTCGGGCAACCTGCATCTCGGCAATTACCTCGGCGCGCTCAAGCGTTTTGCCGAGGCGCAGGATCGAGGCGTCGAGACGCTCTATTGCATGGTCGATCTGCACGCCGTCACCGTCTGGCAAGAGCCAGGCGACCTGCGCCGCGCCACGCGCGAGCTTGCAGCCGGGTTCATCGCCTCGGGGCTTGATCCCGCCCGCTCGATCCTTTTCAACCAGAGCCAGGTGGCCGAGCACAGCCAGCTTGCCTGGGTATTCAACTGCGTGGCGCGCATGGGCTGGATGCAGCGGATGACGCAATTCAAGGACAAGGCCGGCAAGAATGCGCAGAATGCCTCGCTCGGGCTCTTTGCCTACCCGGCGCTGATGGCCGCCGATATCCTCGCCTATCATGGCACCCACGTGCCCGTGGGCGAGGACCAGAAACAGCATATCGAGCTGTCACGCGACATCGCCGCCAAGTTCAACCACGATTACGGGGTGGAGTTCTTCCCGCTGCCCGAGCCGGTGATCGAGGGGGCGGCGACGCGGGTGATGAGCTTGCGCGACGGGACCAAGAAGATGTCGAAATCCGACCCGTCGGATATGAGCCGGATCAACCTCACCGACGATGCCGAGACCATCGCCAGGAAGATCCGCAAGGCCAAGACCGACCCTGAACCGCTGCCTTCGGAGGCCGAGGGGCTGGAGGACCGGCCGGAGGCGCGTAACCTCGTCAATATCTATGCGGCATTGGCGGATATCGACATCGAGCAGGTGATGGCCGAAGCGGGCGGACAGCCTTTTTCCGTATTCAAGCCGCGTCTGGCCGATCTGGCGGTCGACCGGCTCGCGCCGATCTCGACCGAGATGAAGCGGCTGATGCACGACGAGGCCGAGATCGACCGCATCCTCGCCGAGGGTGCGGGCCGCGCCCGCGCCATTGCGGCACCGATCCTGCGAAAAACCTATGATATCATGGGGATGGTGAGCGCGCCGGGCGGCTGACGCGGTGGGCGGTCGACAGGGGATCAGCGCAGTCGCAGGCGCGGGGCGGAACCAAGGGGGACGGGGCCGAGCCACATCCGGCCGCCGCCGAAGCCCAGCGGAATGTCGAGCGTGTCCGGGTTGCCTTTGAGGCGTGCCATCATGCCGAGGCCGTTCTCGACGCTTGAGGCGAGGCTCTCGGGCAGTGCCCCCGCGCTGCGCAGGATGGTCACGATCTCGCGCCAGTTGCGGGCCTTGAGCGTGATCTCACCATCGGGCCAGCCATCGGGCGTCACGTCCACCTCGCCCGCCGCCTGAAGGAGCAGATCGCCCCAGCGTCCCTCGGCCAGACGCACGCTCAGATGGGTGGGTTGCGGGCGGGCACGCTCGATGGCGGTGCGGTCCCACGGCTTGTCGAACGTGGCGGTGACATCAGCGGTAAATCCGCTGATGCGGTCGGGCAGGCGGCCCTCCGGATCGAGCCGCGTCCGCGCGGGCGCGGCGAGCGTTAGCCCCTCGGCGCGCAGGCCGAACCGGTAGGTTGTGCCCTCCTGCCGCTCGGCGGCGAGGCTGAGGGTGGAGAGCGCGGTGGTTTCCCCGGGCCGTGTCTCAGAGGTGACGCGCAGGAAATCGGCGGTGAGCGTCATGCGCCGGGGCGCGAGCGCCGCGTCGGGCGCGATCACCAGCGAGGCGCGCATGTCGCGGCTCTCGATCCGGAACTTCTCTTCCGGGGTGGCGATACGCTGTTCGTCGGGCCAGACGGCGATGACGTGATTGGGCCGATAGCTCAACGCGTTGATCTGGAAGCGCGGCGCCTCCCACGCCAGCCCTGTGGCGGGATCGGCGAGGATCACGTCTTCGAACACCACGTCGAAGCGGTTGGGAAAGCCTTGCACGCCGAGGCTGCTCGTCTCGGCCACCCAGCCCTCGGCACGGCGCGCGTCAAACCAGCCCTCGAACGCCGAGTGGGTGGTGCGGCTGCCAATAACCCAATAGCCGGCCCAGAGCCCGGCGGCGACGAGGATGATGGCCAGAAGTGCCCGCATGGCTTGCCCCTTTCATGCCCTTCGCGAAGGGTGTTTATAGGGGGCGGAACGTGAGGAACAGGGGAAAAGGCATGTGGGTGTTCGGCTATGGCTCGCTGGTGTGGAATCCGGGTTTTGACACGGTGGAGCGGGTGATCGCGCGGCTGCCGGGCTATCGGCGCAGTTTCTGCATGCGTTCGATCCACCATCGCGGCACGCCCGAGACGCCGGGGCTGGTGCTGGCGCTGGACCGCGCGACGGATACAGCTTGTTCGGGTGTGGCGCTGCGCGCCGACCCTGCGCGCGCCGACGAGGTGCTGGCGTATTTGCGCGAGCGCGAGCTGGTTTCGGCGGCTTATCACGAAACGCGGCTGCCGGTCATGCTCACGGACGGGCGCGAGGTGGAGGCGGTGACCTACGTGGTCGATCCGGACCACGCGCAGTATTGCGGCGGCCTCGATCTGGAAGAACAGGCGCAGATCATCGCCCGCGCGCATGGTGGGCGCGGACCGAATACCGAGTACCTGTTCCAGACCGACGCGCATCTGCGCGAATTGGGCCTCGGTGATCGCGATTTGGACTGGCTCGTGCGCCGGGTGCGCCATATCTGCGGATAAGCCTTGGCTTGCGCGGGCAGGCGGCGTAGGGTTGCGCCTGCAAAGACGTGCAAAAACCTGCAAAGAAACGTGTCGGGAGCGTCCAGATGGACCAGCCGGACCGCGAGGCCGAGCCGCAGTTTTCCACTCCCTATCGGCAGATCCTGCTGATGCTGATCGTGCTGGCGCTGACGGCGGTGGGGGCGTTTCTGGCGCTGCCGCGGGTGCTACCGGTGTTCGAGGCGAACCCTTGGCTCAACGGGTTCATCTTTTTTGTCTTCGTTCTGGGGGTAATCGCGACCTTCTGGCAGGTCATCCAGCTCATCGGTTCGGCGCGCTGGATCGAGGGGTTTGCCGCGCAGACGCCGGGGCATGAGCTTACCCGACCGCCCTCGCTTCTGGCACCGCTGGCCACCATGCTGCGCGGGCGCGGCAAGCGGATGCAGATCGCGTCAAGCTCAGCGCGCTCGATCCTCGATTCGGTGGCGCAGCGTATCGACGAGGCGCGCGAGATCACCCGCTATATCGTCAGCCTGCTGATTTTCCTCGGGCTGCTGGGTACGTTCTACGGTCTCGCCACCACCGTTCCGGCGGTGGTCGATACAATCCGCAGCCTGGCCCCGCAGGAGGGCGAGGAGGGAATCGCGATATTCAACCGATTGATGACCGGGCTGGAGGAGCAGCTTGGCGGAATGGGCGTGGCCTTTGCCTCGTCGCTTCTGGGGCTGTCGGGCTCGCTTGTCGTGGGTCTGCTGGAGCTGTTTGCCGGGCACGGGCAAAACCGGTTCTATCGCGAGTTGGAGGAATGGATATCGACCATAACCCGGCTTGGCCTTTCCGAGGGCGATGGCGAGGATGGCGGCGGGCGCGCGATGGTGGCCGAGGTGCTTGACCACATGACCGGGCAGGTCGAGGCGTTGCAGAGCACCATCGCGCAATCCGAGGTGAGCCGCGCGATGGTCGACGAGAAGCTCGGCGTGCTGGCCGATTCCATCGAGCGACTGACCCACCGGATGAGCGATCAGAGCCCGGTGCAGGTGGCGCTAATGCGGGTAGCTGACGGGCAAGAGCGGCTCATCGAGGCGATCGAGGCGCGCGAAACGAGCGAGGGGCTGGACGCCGAGAGCCGGATGCGCCTGCGCTCGATCGACGTGCAGATGCTGCGCATTCTCGAGGAAATCAGCGCCGGGCGTCAGGAAACCATGACCGAGCTGCGCACCGATCTGGCGGCGCTGACGCGGCTCATGGGGCAGGCGCGCGGCCCTACGCCGCGTCCCGTGCGCCCGGTGGTGCCGCGCGGCGGTGACGCGTCCGGCGAGGGGTCGGGCGAGTCTGGCGAGGGCGGCTGATATGGCGCTGTCGCGGCGCACCGGTGCGCGGTTTCAGAGCGCGATCTGGCCCGGCTTTGTTGATGCCATGACCGGCCTCCTGCTGGTGCTGATGTTCGTGCTCACGATCTTCATGGTGGTGCAGTTCGTGCTGCGCGAGGAGATCAGCGGGCAGGCCACCAAGCTCGACGCGCTGTCGGCTGAGGTGGCGGCGCTGTCGCGGGCGCTGGGGCTGGAACAGGACCGCAACGCCACGTTGCAGGAACGGGTGGGCATGTTGACCGCGACGCTAGGCGACGCCCGCGCGCGGGCCGAGGAACAGGCCGATGTGATCGCATCGTTGCGCGCCGAGACCGCGGCGCAGTCCGAGGCGCTGACGGCGGCCGAGGGCCGGATCGCGTCCTTCGAGGAGCAGGTGGCGCGGCTCTTGTCGCAGCGCGACGCGGCGCGCGACCGGGCCGCGGGACTGGAAAGCGAACGCGACGCGGCGCGCGACGAGGTGGCGACGCTGGAGGGTGAGCGAGCGGCGTTGCTCGATGAACAGGCGGCGCTGGAGGACCGGCTCGCCGGGCTGCGCGACGAGGTCGATGCACAGACCGAGGCGGCGCGGTTGGCGGCGGCGCGGCGCGAGGCGCTGGAGGCGCTCATCGCGGACTTGCGCGCGCGCAATGTCGAGGCACGGCAGGCCGGGGCTGCGCTGAGCGAGGAGGTGAGCGCGCTTGAGGAAAAGCTGAGCGAGGAAGAGGCCGCGCGGCTGGCCGAGGCCGAGGCGGCGGCTGCGTTGCGTAAGCGACTGGAGAACGCGCAGTCCGAGCTGACCGCGATGACGCTGGCCCTGGAAGAAGAGCGCAAGCGGGCGGAGGAGACGCTGACCCTGTTGGCCGCGGCGGAGGCGGCGCGCGACGATCTCGACGCCGCGCTGGCGCAGGCGCTGTTGCGCGCCGAGGAGGCCGAGACGGCGCGCGAGACGGGGATCGGCGAGGCGCGCGCGGAGGTTGAGGCCGAACGCGCGGCGCGTAGACAGGCCGAAGCGGCGCTGGCCGAAGCCCGGACTGCGCTGGAAGAGACTGGCGGGACGCTGGAGGAGCGCGAAACGGCGCTGGCCGAGGCGCGGGTTGCTCTGGAGACCGAGCGGGCGGCACGGGCTGAGGCGGAGGCCGCGCTCGCTGATGCAAGGGCGGCTCTGGACGAGACGGGCGGGACGCTGGAGGACCGCGACGCGGCGCTGGCCGAGGCGCGCGCGCGCATCCGGGCGCTCGAGGCTGATCTGGCCCGCGCGGTGGCGGCCAAGACAGATGCCGAAGCCGAGGCGCTCGACGCCGAGGAGGTGCGCGCGCGGCTGATCGCGGCGCTGGTCGCGAAGAAGGCGGCGGAAGCGCGGGCCGAGGAAGGGATGAGCGAGGCCGAGCGGCAAGAGGTGCTGTTGGCGGAGGCGCGCGAGAAGCTTGCCAAGGAACAGCAAATATCCACCGAGGCGCAGCGACAGCAGGCGCTTTTGAATCAGCAGGTGGAGGCGCTGCGCACGCAACTCTCCGAGCTTCAGGCGCTGCTCGACGATGCCAAGGCGCGCGAGGCGGAAGCGGAGGTGCAGCTTCAGTCGCTGGGCAACGAGCTCAACACCGCCCTGGCGCGCGTGGCCGCCGAGGAGAGGCGCCGGCGGCAGGCCGAGGAAGAGCGCGCGCGGCTTCTGGAGGAACGGGCCGAACGGCTCGCCGCCGAGAAGGAGGACCTGGAGAAATACCGCTCGGACTTCTTTGGCCGGATGCGCGAATTGCTGAGCGGCCAGGAAGGGGTACGGATCGTGGGCGACCGGTTCGTGTTCTCCTCGGAGGTTCTGTTTGCGCCCGGCGAGGCCGAGTTGTCGGTCGAGGGCGAGCAGGAGATCGCAAAGGTCGCAGGCATCCTGCGCCGCGTGATCGGCGATATTCCCGAGGGGATCGACTGGGTATTGCAGGTCGACGGGCATACCGACGATGTACCGATCGCGCCCGGCGCGCGCTTTGCCGACAACTGGGAACTGAGCCAGGCGCGGGCGCTGTCAGTGGTGCGCTATCTGGTCGATTTCCTCGGGTTCCCGCCCGACCGGCTCTCGGCCAACGGGTATGGTGAATATCAGCCGGTAAATCCCGCGGACACGCCCGAGGCCCGCGCGCAGAACCGTCGGATCGAGCTGAAGCTGACCACGCGATAGCGCCTCAGGGCGTCACGGTGATATCGGCGTGCCGCACGGCAAGCAGGGTGTCCCCGCGCATCAGGCGCACGTAGCCGCGATAGGCCCCGGCGGGCCATCCCGCCGCCGGTGCCTTGCGCCCGAAGGCACGAAAGAGCTGCACGCTGGGGTCGTCGAGCGTGAGCTCGTGGCGGAATATCTCACGCTCGGGTCCCTGGGCCGTCAGGCTTAGCCGATCTCCGGGCCGGGCGTAAAAGACGTGGCCATAGAGCACCAGCGGCTGGTCGGCTGTCGTTTCCTGCACGCGCGCCGCGCCGGATTGCACCGCGTCGAGGCCGGGCACGGCCGTCGAAAACCCGGCGGTAAAGAGACCGGCCCGCGCATAGCCGGGCGGGTCCTGCCACAAGCCGCCATCGGTTTCCTGGCCGCATTGGGTGATGTCGTCAGGGTGAAACGGATCGACAATTTCGCCGTCCCTGAGCACACCGAGATGAACATGCGGGGCGTTGGTCAGCCCGCTCAGTCCCACCTGGCCCAGAACATCGCCGGTCGCCACCCGCTCGCCCTGGCGGACGCTGACCGAGCCGCGCTTGAGATGGCAATAGAGCGTCTGCCACCCGTCCCCGTGATCGACGCGCACGGCATTGCCGCATTCACGGCCCTCGATGGCGGCGCGGGTCTCGGGCGTCACGGGCGTGTCGTCCATGCCGTCGCGGGTGGCAGCAACCATGCCGGGGGCGGCGGCCAGAACATTCACTCCCGCCGCCATCGCCTCGAATGACGGGAGCATGAAATCGGTGCCGCGATGGTCGTCGCGGCTCTTGAGGCCGCAGGCGTGATCGCGATGGCCTGGGCCGGGGTCGGTATCGACGTAGTCCTCGATCACGCAGGTGCGACCATAGTCGCAGTCGAGCGGCAGCGACAGCCGGGGTGGCTCGGCGACGGCGGGGCGCGCGGCGCAAAGCGCCAGCGCGAGGACCGCCGCCGCCCGCCGTCTCATTCGGCGGTGAGCAACGGCGGTTTCTTTTTGCCCGAGAGGCGGCGGGCGGCAGGGCCCTCAACGTCGAGCGCGATCTTGCCGTCGCGCACGCCCACGCGGACTGTGCCGCCCTTGGCGAGCCTGCCGAAGAGCAGCTCCTCGGCGAGCGGTTTCTTGATGTGCTCCTGGATCACGCGGCCGAGCGGGCGGGCGCCCATGCGGTCGTCATAGCCTTTGTCGGCGAGCCATTTCGCGGCCTCGTCGGTCAGCTCGATGGTCACGTCGCGATCCATGAGCTGTGCCTCGAGCTGGAGGACGAACTTTTCGACCACCTTGAGGATGACGTCGGAGGGCAGCGCGCCAAAGGAGATCACCGCGTCGAGCCTGTTGCGGAACTCGGGCGTGAAGGTGCGTTCGATCGCCGCCGTGTCCTCGCCCTCGCGCCGGTCGCGGCCGAAGCCGACAGCAGATTTTGCCTGCTCGGTGGCTCCGGCATTGGAGGTCATGATGAGGACGACGTTACGGAAATCGACGCTGCGCCCATTGTGATCGGTGAGCGTGCCGTGGTCCATGACCTGAAGCAGGATGTTGAACACGTCCGGGTGTGCCTTCTCGATCTCGTCGAGCAGGAGAACGCAATGCGGGTGCTGATCGACCCCGTCGGTCAGCAGACCGCCCTGGTCAAAACCCACGTAGCCCGGCGGCGCGCCGATGAGGCGCGATACGGCGTGTTTCTCCATGTATTCGGACATATCAAACCGCAGAAGCTCAACCCCGAGCGTATCGGCGAGCTGCTTGGCCACCTCGGTCTTGCCCACGCCCGTGGGGCCGGCGAAGAGGTAGTTGCCGATGGGTTTTTCCGGCTCGCGCAGTCCGGCGCGCGCCAGCTTGATCGCCGAGGAGAGCGCCTCGATGGCGTTGTCTTGCCCGAACACCACGCGCTTGAGCGTGCCTTCGAGGTCCTTGAGCACCTCGGCGTCGTTCTTGGAGACGTTCTTGGGCGGGATGCGCGCGATCTTGGCCACCACGTTCTCGATCTCCTTGACGCCGATCGACTTGCGCCGCTTGGAGGCCGCCACGAGGTGCTGTGCCGCCCCGGCCTCGTCGATCACGTCGATGGCCTTGTCGGGCAGCTTGCGGTCGTTGATGTAGCGTGAGGACAAGTCGACCGCGGTGCGGATCGCCTCTTGTGTGTATTTGACCGAGTGGTGATCTTCGAAATAGGGCTTGAGCCCGGTGAGGATCTTGATCGTGTCCTCGACCGTCGGTTCGCTCACGTCGATTTTCTGGAAGCGGCGGGCGAGCGCGCGGTCTTTCTCGAAATGCTGGCGGAACTCCTTGTAGGTGGTGGAGCCCATGCAGCGCAGCTTGCCGCCCTGCAGCGCGGGCTTGAGCAGGTTGGAGGCGTCCATCGCGCCGCCCGAGGTGGCGCCCGCGCCGATCACGGTGTGGATCTCGTCGATGAACAGAACCGCGTCGGGGTGCTTCTCCAACTCGGTCACCACGGCCTTGAGCCGTTCCTCGAAATCGCCGCGATAGCGGGTTCCCGCCAGAAGCGCGCCCATGTCGAGCGCATAGATGGTGGTGCCCGAAAGCACCTTGGGCGTGTTGCCGCTGAGGATCTTGTGGGCGAGCCCCTCGGCGATGGCAGTCTTGCCGACGCCGGGATCGCCCACGAGGATCGGGTTGTTCTTGCGCCGCCGGCACAGCACCTGGATGCAGCGTTCGACCTCCGAGTCGCGGCCGATGAGCGGATCGACATCGCCGCGCCGCGACTTCTCGTTTAGATCGACGCAGTATTTGGCCAGCGCCGAATCGCCCGGCTCGACGGCGTCGGTCTCGACGTGTTTCTCGGCGCCTTCGTCATCGACATCTGTCGCGCCCGTGATCGGGCGCGATTCGCCGAAGGCGGGGTTCTTGGCCACGCCGTGGGCGATGAAGTTGACCGCGTCGTAGCGGGTCATGTCCTGCTCCTGCAGGAAATAGGCGGCGTTCGATTCGCGCTCGGCAAAGATGGCGACGAGCACGTTGGCGCCGGTCACCTCGGTGCGCCCGGAGCTCTGGACATGGATCGCCGCGCGCTGGATCACGCGCTGGAATGCGGCGGTCGGCACCGCCTCGGACCCGTCGATATCGGTCACGAGGTTGGCGAGATCATCGTCGATGAAATCGACCAGCGTGGTGCGCAGTTCCTCGGTATCGACGCTGCACGCCTTGAGCACGCGGGCGGCGTCGGGTTCGTCCACGAGGGCGAGCAGCAGGTGCTCGAGCGTCGCGAATTCGTGCCGCCGCGCATTGGCGAGCGCGAGCGCGGCGTGGATTGCCTGTTCAAGTGTGGTCGAGAATGAAGGCACGGTCGTGCTCCTTCTGATCTAGCCCGCCGGGTACGTCGCCCGACAAGTCTGGCCTCGGTATGTTAAAGTTTGGTCGATGATGGCCCGGCTTCAAGGAGTTTTTTGTCAAACGACCTCACTTTTCGTCATCTTCTGGCGGAATGTTCGTAACATGCGCGTCAAAACCTGTCCTTTCGGCTGCGGATTTCGGCGAACACCTCGATATCGGTCGCCCCCGTCATGCCAAGATGCGCGCGGATCGCGGGGTCGTGGGCGCGCAGGAACGGGTTGGTTTCCAGTTCCTCGGCGAGCGATGCGGGCACGGTGGGTTGCCCGGCGGCACGGGTCCGAGTGATCTCGTCGGTGCGTGCGGCGAGGCGCGGGTTGTCGGGATCAACGGTGCGCGCGAAAGCGGCGTTGGTCTTGGTATACTCGTGGCCCGAATAGATCAAGGTTTCGGGCGGCAGCGCCGCGAGCTTGGCAAGGCTCGCGTGCATTTGCGCCGGCGTGCCCTCGAACACCCGCCCGCAGCCGAGCGCCATCAGGCTGTCGGCGGTGAAGACGGCGCCGCTGTCGGGGAAGTGAAAGGCAATGTGTCCCACCGTGTGGCCCGACACGTCGATCACGCGGCCCGTCTCGGACCCGATCGTCACCTCGTCGCCCTCCGACACCGCGATGTCGAGCGGCGGCAACCGGTGGGCATCCGCCGCCGCGCCGATCACCCGGGCGGGGGCCTGCGCGAGCACTTCTTCTAGCCCCTCGACATGGTCGCCGTGGTGGTGGGTAATAAGTACATCCGATAGCTGCCACCCCTGTCGCGCAAGCGCATCGAGGATCGGCGCGGCCTCGGGGACGTCAATGACGGCGGTGGCCCCGGTCGCGGAGTCGTGCGCGAGATAGGCGTAATTGTCCGCGCGGCAGGGCATGGTGAGGATTTGCAGGCTCATGCTATGTTCCCCGCTGTCATGAGATGGTAGCGTCAGAGTGACGGATCAAGGGCGGCACTGCAATGCATCTCGACGTGCAGGACCTGCGAAATTTCTACTACCGCAACCCGCTGGGGCACGCGGTTCAGAAGGTCTTGCGTGCGCGGATCGCCGAGTTCTGGCACGAGGCGCACGGCAAGAGCATCGCGGGCTTCGGTTTCGCGGTGCCGTTCCTGCGGCCCTACCTCGCCGATGCGCGGCGGGTGATGGCGCTGATGCCGGCGCCGCAGGGCGTGATCGGCTGGCCGCAAGGCATGCCCAATGTCTCGGTGCTGTGCGAAGAGACGTTCTGGCCGGTGGAGACGGGTCACGTCGATAGGCTCCTCGTGGTACATGGGCTGGAGACCTCGGAACAGCCCGGCGCGCTGCTCGACGAATGCTTGCGCGTGCTGGGCCCCGGTGGATCCGCGCTGTTCATCGTACCGAACCGGGCCGGACTGTGGTCGCGCTCGGACCGCACGCCCTTCGGCTTCGGGCGCCCCTACACCCAGACGCAGCTCGAAACGCAGCTCAAGTCTCATGGGTTCCTGCCCGAGAGACACGCCACCACGCTCTTCCAGCCGCCCTCGGACCGGCCTTTCTGGCGGCGCACGGCGGGCATGTGGGAGCGCATGGGTGCGCGCATCTCGGTACTGGCGGCAGGAGGTGTGCTGATGGTGGAGGCTACCAAGCGCGTGCAGGCCCCGAGCGGGACGGGGTTGCGCGAGACCGTGAGGCGGCCCCTCGGCGTGCTGGCACCGAAACCGGAGGCGAAGCCGGTGTGAAGGGGCGGGAGAGGCCGGAGTGAGGACGCAAGGGGCCTGGAGGGGACGTCGGGCGCTTGCGCGGCAGCGTGCAAGCACGTGTTGACTCCACGCGGGGCCAAGATGCGAATGGCAGGATTAGAGCGTGTCGCCATCATTCGCATTCACGCGACACGCTCTAACTCCTTGATTCACATGTTCAAGGAGCTCAAAACCGGTTCCCACTTTTGAGCAACATGCTCTAGGCCAAAGCCTGGCCCAGACCCCCGCCCCCTCAGCCCTTGCGGCGGGTGCCGATGCGGCTGCCCACCCCCTCGGGTCGGGGCAGGGCGGCGTGGGCCTGCGCCATCTCGGCCACCCGGGCGGCGATGTCCTCGGGCATGGGGGCCACGCGAGGGCCGGACATGTCCACGTGCAGCGTCAGGCTCTCGCCGGTGGCCGCGCACCAACCCTCCTCGTGGAACAGTTCCTGGAAGAAATGGAACCGCTTCTCGTCATGGTCGAGAAGGTAAAAGCTGCTGCGGACCCGGTCGCCGAGCTTGACCTCGCGCAGGTAGCGGATGTGGAACTCGGCGGTGTAAGTGGTGAGGCCCCGCGTCGCCACGTAATCGGGGCCGAATCCCATCCCGGCAAACGCCTCGTCGGCGCAGCGATCCATGACCACGGTGAAATAACCCATGTTCATATGGCCGTTATAGTCGATCCAGCCCTGCTCGACCGTGTGAAAGCTGGACATGAAGGGCGTGGCATCAGGCATGGATCGAACCTTTTGAATAAGCGGCGCGCGTGCTTTCTAGGAGGTTTCGTGGCATGATTGCAATGGTGCCTGCGTGCGCGCTGACACACGACCCGCGATTTTGTGATTTGGATGTCGGCGGTTCGCCCCCAAATCACGGGCAGGTGCAAGCGAGGAGGTTAACATGGTGAACAAGGTTGGACGGCGGGTTTTCATCTCGGTGGGCGTGGCGGGGCTTGTGGCGATTGCGGCGGTCGCGGGACAGAAGTACCTCGGCGGTTTCGAGGAGCTGACCACGGCCCCGGTCTATGCGCCCGATGGCGTGGCGATCCGTGGCACCGACCCGGTTGCCTATTTTACCGAAGGGCGCGCCGTGCCCGGCACACCCGAGCACGCACTGGAATGGAACGGCGCGACCTGGCATTTCGCCAGCGCCGAAACCCGCGATCGCTTTGCCGACGATCCCAGGGCTTACGCCCCGCAATATGGCGGGTTTTGCGCATGGGCGGTAGCAGAGAAGGGCAAGCTCTACTCCACGCAGCCCGACAACTGGGCCATTGTGGATGGCAAGCTTTACCTCAACTACAACGACGATATCCAGGCGCGCTGGCAGAAGGACATCCCCCGCTTCATCGCCGAGGGCGATGAACGCTGGCCTGAGATACTGAAGACGGGATCGTAAACCCCCGACTCAGACCCAGGGGCCGCGCCGACGCGTCTGCCCTGCCATTTCGCGCAGCGCGGCGATACGGTTTTCGGGCGCGGGATGGGTGGAAAAGAGCTTGTCGCGCGCATGGGCGTGCAGCGGGTTGACGATGAACATGTGCGCGGTGGCGGGGTTACGTTCGGCCGCCTCGTTATCGATCCGTGCCACCAGTCCCGAAATTTTTCCCAGCGCCGAGGCGAGCCAGAGCGGATTGCCGCAGATCTCCGCGCCCACCCGGTCGGCCTCGTATTCGCGACCTCGGCTGATCGCCATCTGCACCAGCGCCGCGCCGAGCGGCGCGAGGATCATCAGCGCCAGCGTGCCGATCAGGCCAAGCGGGTTGTTGCGGCTACCGCCGAAAAACAACGCGAAATTGGCCAGCATCGAGATCGCACCGGCAAAGGTCGCGGTGATCGTCATGATGGTGGTGTCGTGGTTGCGGATATGGGCCAGCTCATGGGCCATCACGGCGGCGATCTCTTCGCGCGAAAGATGCTGCAGCAGGCCCGTGGTGGCGGCCACTGCGGCGTTTTCGGGATTGCGCCCGGTGGCAAAGGCGTTGGGCTGATCGTTGTCGATCAGGTAGACTGCGGGGGGCGGCATGCCCGCGCGGTCGGCCATCTCTCTTACCATGTTCGCCAGCGCCGCCCCCTCGGGGCCGTCGGCGGGACGCGCGCCGTGCATCCGCAACACCATCCTGTCGGAATTCCACCAAGTGTACGCGTTCATCGCCACCGCGATCACAAGCGCGATCAACGCGCCGCCCATGCCGCCCAAGAGCGCGCCGAGGCCGAGGAAAAGCGCGGTCATCGCGGCCATCAGCACTGCGGTGCGCAGGTATCCGGTCATCGACTCCTCCTTTGATCATCGCGAATATGGGGGCGGGAGGCTGGGGTGCAAGCGGGCCCGGCGCAGGGGGCGCGCGAATTTTATGCATTTTCCAGGCTGCCGTTAAGCGGGTCTTGACCGGCGGCGGAGAGGGTCGTGCGAAAGGGAGAAACGCATGGCCATCACATCCGAACTGCCTATCGACATAGATGCCTCTGCGATGGACATGGCCAACGCCATGTTCGGTGCCGGCATCAGCGTGCTCGACGCCAGCTATCAGGGGGCGGAGCAAGCCTCTGGAATCTACTCACAGGGCGACAGCGTGGCACCGGGCGTCATCCCGGCCGACAGTGGCGTGATCCAGTCCACGGGCCGCGCCACCGACATCACCAATTCCTCGGGCGATGCCAACATCTCCTCCGGCACCTCGACGAGCAATTTCACCTCGGGCGACGCGGACCTGAGCGCGATCTCGGGGCAATCCACCTTCGACGCCGCCATCTTCGAGGCCGATTTCGTCCCCGACGGCAGCACCCTGACAATGCAGGTGGTATTCTCCTCCGAGGAATACCTCGAATACGTCAATTCCGGCTTTAACGACGCGGTCGGGATCTGGGTCAACGGCGAGGCAGCGCAGCTCGCGGTGGGCAGCGGCGACATCACGATCAATAACATCAACGATGAGAGCAACTCCAACCTCTACATCGACAACCCCGCAAGTGGCGAGGTCTACAACACCGAGATGGATGGGCTGACCGTCACCCTCACGCTCAAGGCCCCGGTAGTGCCGGGCGAGTCCAACACGATCCGCATCGGCATCGCCGATGGCGGCGATGACGCCTTCGACAGCAACCTGCTCATCGCCGGCAATTCAGTGCAGACCGCGCTAGTTGCGGGCGATGACGAGATCGAGGCGCAGCTCGGGCAGGAGGTGGAGGCCGATCTTCTCGCCAATGACGAGAGCGCGGCGGGCGGCACCCTGACCATCACCGCCATCAACAACCAGCCCGTTGGCGTCGGCGACACGGTGGTGCTGGCCACAGGCGAGGCGATCACGCTCACACCCACCGGCATGATCCTCGCCGCCAGCGCCGAGACCCCGGGCGAGAGCACCTTTTCCTACGAGGTGAGCGACGAAGCGGGCAACACCGATATCGGATTCGTGTCACTGACCACCACGCCTTGCTTTGTCGCGGGCACGCTGATCGAAACGCCGAGCGGCGCGGTTCCGGTCGAGGCACTGCGCCCCGGTGACATGGTGATGACCCACGATCACGGGGCGCAGCCGCTGGGCTGGCTGGGGATCAGCACGCGGCGGGCTGAAGGACCGGATGCGCCTGTGCGTATCGCGGCGGGCGCGTTGGGGGATCACGCGGCACTGGACCTGTCGCCAAATCACCGGGTGATGATCACGGATGCTGCGGCGGAACTGCTATATGCTGAGGCCGAGGTGCTTGTGCGCGCGCGCGATCTTGCCGGGCAGCCGGGGATCGTGCGGCGCGCGGACGGGCGCCCGCTGCGCTACGTGCACCTGCTCTTCGACCGGCACGAGATCGTGTGCGGAAACGGGCTGTGGAGCGAGAGCTATCACCCCGGCCCCGAGACGATGAACGGCTTCGACGTAGAAGCCGAGGTCGAGCTGCGTCGCCTGTTTCCCGAGCTGTACGAGGGGATGGGGCCCGCGCGCTATGGCCCCGCCGCGCGGCGGGCGCTGCGCCGCTACGAGGCTGGGCTGCTTGTCGCGACCCTCCCGCCCGGCGGCAGGGTTGTGCAGGGTGCTTTGGCAGGCGTCCGAGAGCGGGCGATGCGGTAGCGCGCCTGCCCGCCCCCGGGGTGCGGCGCGTAAGACCCGTTCCCTGCCGCCCCGTCCCGGCCTAGAGTGGCGGGATGATCCTCTCGCGCGACCGTGGCTATATTTTCGTTCACATTCCCAAGACCGGGGGCACCTCGCTCGCGCAGGCGCTGGAGGCGCGAGCAACCGCCACCGACATCCTGATCGGCGACACGCCCAAGGCGCGGCGGCGGCGCGGGCGGGTGGCGCGCCTGCGCGGTCAGGCACGGGGACGGCTGTGGAAGCATTCCACGCTCGCCGATATCGACGGATTGCTGACGCCCGCAGAGATCGCCACCATGTTCACTGTCACCCTGGTGCGCAACCCGTGGGACCGGATGGTGAGCTATTACAACTGGGCGCGCGCGCAGAGCTTTGATCATCCGGCGGTGCGGCTGGCGCGCGCGCGCAATTTCGCCGGGTTCGTCGCGGCGCCCGAGACCCGCGCCGCCTGGGCCGCGCAGCCCGCGCGCCATTACATGACCGCCTCTGATGGCCAGGAATACGCGCGCCTCTGCATACGGCTTGAGGCGTTCGAAGCTGATGCCGGGCCGCTCTGGCAGCATCTCGGATTTCGTCTCGACCTTCCGCGGCTCAACACCTCGGCGCGCGGCGATTACCGGGGGTATTACAGCGACCGCACCGCAGCGATCGTGGCCGACATTGCCGCCGAGGATATCGCGCGGTTCGACTATTGCTTCGATCCGCATGGGTCGATTTGATCAAATCGTGTTTCACCTCTGGCCAAGCCGCGCGCCCTGCGACAATGTGCAGCCGCACTGACCTTCGCCCCGGGAGATCGCCATGACCCAACCGCCCCTGCGTATCGCCATCAATGGGTTCGGGCGCATCGGCCGCACGATCCTGCGCATCCTGATGCACGAGCGCCGCGATTTCGAACTGGTCTGCATCAACGAAATCGAGCCGATCGAGACCTGTGCCTATCTCTTCCAGTATGACAGCGTGTTCGGCCCCTGGCCTGGCACGGTGACGTGGGAGGATGCGGCGACATTGGTGGTGGACGGGTGTGCGATCCCGTTCCACGCGGCGCGCGACCTGAGCGAACTCGACCTCTCGGGCGTCGATTTGGTGCTTGACTGCACCGGCATGGCCGGTGCGCGCGCCGTGGCCGAGCGGGGGCTGGCGGCGGGCGCGCGCATGGTGCTGGTCTCGGGGCCTTCGGACGAGGCCGATATCACCGTGGTGATGGGGGCCAACGACGAGGCGCTGGCCGGGCAGCGGATCGTGTCGAACGCATCGTGCACCACCAACGCGCTCGCGCCGCTGGCGCGGCTTCTGGACGAGGCGTATGGCATCGTCAGCGGCCAGATGACCACCGTGCATTGCTATACCGGCAGCCAGCCCACGGTGGACAAGCCGCGTGGTGCGCCCGAGCGCAGTCGCGCCGCCGCGCTGTCGATGGTGCCCACCACCACGAGCGCGCAGCACCTGACGGGGCAGGTTCTGCCCGGCCTCGCGGGACGTATCGAGGCGCGGGCGATCCGGGTGCCGACGGCGTCAGTCTCGGCCATCGACCTGACGGTGCAGACCCGCGCTCCGGTGACGGTAGAGGCGGTGGCCGCGATGCTGCGCGCCGCCGCCGCGCGCCATCATTGGCTGGGCTGGACCGAGGCGCCGCTGGTGTCGTCGGACCTGCGCGGGCGACCCGAGAGCCTGATTGTCAGCGGCCCGCAGACATCGGTCTCGGCGGGCGGGCTGTTGCGAGTGTTCGGCTGGTACGACAACGAGTGGGGCTTTTCCGCCCGGATGCTCGACATGGCGCTGCTCATGGGCCGGGGGGCGGCGCGCCCGCCCGCAGTCTAGCGCAGCCGCACGTTCGCAAAGCCCATGCCGCGCAGCCGCGCCGCGCCTGCGCGCGCGTCCGTCATTGAGCCGAACGGTCCGGCGAGCACGAGGGTTAGCTTGCGCCCGTCGCGTTGAAGCGTGCCGCGCCGGGCGGGCATCCCGGCCCCGGCGATGCGGCGCGCGGCGGTAAGGCCCTGAGTGGCATCGGCAAAGAGCCCCGCCTGCGCATAATGCGCGGTTTGGCGCGGCTTTTGCGGGGCGGGCGTTGGCTTTGTTTCCGGCACGGCAACGGCGGTGGCCGGGGCCGAGCGCGTCGAGATCGAGGTGAGAGGTGCGCTGGCCTGTGCGCGCTGGCGCGCCTCGGTTGCGGTGACGGGATCTGGCACGTAGCTGCCGCGCGTGGCCACGGTCACCCCGGCGGCGCGCTGCTCGTCGAAGCTGGTGTAGGGCGGCTGAAGCCCCGGAAATTTGTGGATCACGTCGGCCCCGGTGCTCCGGTCTATGAGGCGGCGCGGCACGGTGTTGGTCCACATCAGTTCCATCTGCGCCTTGCCCTCGAAGGTCTGGTGCGCGCGGCGCGGGTTGAGCCGGTCGTCTTCCCAAGCCGGTTTCATGCCGTCGGGCACGTGGACGCCGGCGAGGCTGGTCTGCTGGCTGGCGTAGACGCGGGCCGGCGCGACGCGGGTGCCGGGCGGCACGCTCTCGGGCGTGGCGGTTGTGCCTGGCGGTGGGGTGACTGCAGTGCTGCCGCCTCGTGCATAGGTGATGTAGTGCACTTGTTGCGGGCCGCAGCGCACGGGCGAGCCGTTGTGCTGGACGGTATAGGCCGCCGACACGCCGCTGAGCCCGGCGCAGGCGGTTTGTCCGGGGTCGGGGGGCGTGATCTTGCGCGCGGGCCGTCCTGCGGGTTTGGCCTCGGGTTTCGGCGCGGTTTGCGACGCGGTCTTGGTGGTGGTGATGACAGTGACGCGCTCCGGCGCCCGGGGGGCGGGCCGGGCACTGGCTGTGCGGGGTGCGGTGGCGGGCTTTGCCGGGGGCTTCGCGCGACGTGGCGCGGGTGTCGGCTTGGCCGCGGTGGCCGTTCGTTGTGTCTTCTGAGCAGGTTCCTCGTCTGCCTTGGCCTTGGCGAGCGAGGGCCTGAAACCGCAAAGCGGCTGGCGCGAGCGAGTGAGGCGCGGCACCCACGTCTCGGCCGCCCCGACACCCGCCCGGACGAAGACGCAGCCCGCGCTATCGACATACTGTGTGCCACTGTAGGAATCGGGTGGAAATTCGGCCGGAACGGGCAGGTTACGAAGGGATTGCGCCTCGCCCGGCCCTGCGGTCAGCGCAACAGCCATGCAGGACAGATACAGAATGCGACGAACCGACATGCGACCCCCTAGATCAATACCCGGAAACGTGCCTTATTTTCACCGCTTAGTAAACAGGTATTGGCTCATCTAGTGGCGTGCGCGTCACTTACCGCAGATGCTGGGGGTCAGTCCCGGTGCCGAAGCCCCGGGTTTGGCCGTCCGGTCCTCAGGCAGGGGGTTTGCGGGTCGGGTGAGTCGTGCTAAGACCAAAATGGTTTAACGTTAAACGATCGTTGCGTTATGCTGATCGGAGACCGGGAGGAGACCCATGACCGATAGCCCCAAGGACATCCTGCGCGCGGCGGCGCTTGAATATCACGAGTTCCCCAAGCCCGGGAAGCTGGAGATACGCGCCACCAAGCCGATGGCCAATGGCCGCGATCTGGCGCGCGCCTACAGCCCCGGCGTGGCCGAGGCGTGCATCGAGATCAAGGCCGACCCGCAGACCGCGCGGCGCTACACCGCACGCGGCAACTTGGTGGCAGTGGTCACGAACGGCAGCGCGGTGCTGGGCCTGGGCAATATCGGCGCACTTGCCTCCAAGCCGGTGATGGAGGGCAAGGCAGTGCTCTTCAAGAAGTTCGCCAATATCGACTGTTTCGACATCGAGGTGAACGAGCCCGATCCTGAGCGGCTGGCCGAGATCGTTTGCGCGTTGGAGCCCACCTTCGGTGCGGTAAATCTCGAGGATATCAAGGCACCCGACTGTTTCATCGTCGAGCGCATCTGTCGTGAGCGGATGAACATTCCGGTGTTTCACGACGACCAGCACGGCACCGCCATCGTGGTGGGCGCGGCGGCGACCAATGCGCTTCATGTAGCGGGCAAGCGGTTCGAGGATATCAAGGTGGTCTCGGCCGGCGGCGGAGCGGCGGGCATCGCCTGTCTAAACATGCTGCTGAAGCTGGGGGTGAAACGCGAGAACGTGTGGCTGTGCGACATTCATGGGCTGGTGCACGAGGGCCGCGAGGTTGACATGAACCCCGAGAAAGCCGCCTTTGCGCAGGCCTCGGACCTGCGCAGCCTGGGCGACGTGATCGCGGGCGCGGACCTGTTCCTAGGGCTGTCGGGGCCCAACGTGCTGACGCCCGAGATGGTGCGCGAGATGGCGGCACGCCCGATCGTCTTCGCGCTGGCCAACCCCGACCCCGAGATCATGCCCGACAAGGCGCGCGCGGCGGTGCCGGACGCGATCATCGCAACGGGGCGCTCGGATTTTCCCAACCAGGTCAACAATGTGCTGTGTTTCCCGTTCATCTTTCGCGGGGCGCTGGATGCGGGTGCGACCGAAATTAACGACGCCATGCAGGTGGCCTGCGTGCAAGGGATCGCCGATCTCGCGCGCGCCAGCACCAGCGCAGAAGCGGCGGCGGCCTATCGCGGCGAGGCGATGACTTTCGGCCCCGATTACCTGATCCCCAAGCCGTTCGATCCGCGCCTGTCGGGGATCGTGTCGTCATCGGTGGCGCGCGCGGCAATGGAGACCGGTGTCGCCACGCGACCCATCGCCGACCTGGAACAATACAAGGCCGATCTCGATGCCAGCGTGTTCAAGTCGGCGCTGCTGATGCGTCCGGTCTTCGAGGCTGCGCGAACCGCGGCGCGCCGTCTCGTCTTTGCCGAGGGCGAAGACGAGCGGGTGCTGCGCGCCGCGCAGGCGGTCCTGGAAGAGACACCGGAACAGCCGATCCTGATCGGGCGGCCCGAGGTGATCGCGCGGCGCTGCGAGCGGGCGGGGCTGGCGATCCGACCAGAGCGCGATTTCAACGTGGTCAACCCCGAGAACGACCCGCGCTACCGCGACTACTGGGAGACCTATCACGCGATCATGGCGCGGCGCGGGGTGACGCCCGACATTGCGCGCGCGGTGATGCGCACCAACACCACCGCCATCGGCGCGGTGATGGTGCAGCGTGGCGAGGCCGACAGCCTGATCTGTGGCACATTCGGCGAGTTTCGCTGGCATCTCAACTACGTCTCCCAGGTGCTGGCTGATGGCGAGCATCATCCACACGGCGCGCTCAGCCTGATGATCCTTGAGGATGGGCCGCTCTTTATCGCCGATACCCACGTCTATTCGCTGCCCACGCCCGAGAACCTCGCCGAGATCGCCGTCGGCGCCGCGCGCCACGTGCGCCGCTTCGGGATCACGCCCAAGGTGGCGTTCTGCTCGCAGTCGCAGTTTGGCAACCAGTCCGAGGGTTCTGGCAAGCGGTTGCGCGCGGCGATCGAGCTGCTCGACGCCGCGCCGCGCGACTTTGCCTATGAGGGCGAGATGAACGTGGATGCCGCGCTCGATCCGGAGCTGCGCGACCGGCTCTTGCCCGGCAATCGGCTGGAGGGGGTTGCAAACGTGCTGATCTTTGGCCATGCCGACGCGGCCTCGGGGGTGCGAAACATCCTCAAGGCCAAGGCTGGCGGGCTGGAGGTGGGGCCGATCCTGATGGGCATGGGAAACCGCGCGCATGTGGTGACGCCGGGGATCACGGCGCGGGGTCTTCTGAACATGGCCGCGATCGCCGGTACCCCGGTGGCGCATTACGGATAGAATCGCCGGTTAGCAGGATTTTTCAGTATCCACGCCCTGGAGCAAACCCTCCGACTTCCAGTCGGACCTGCTTCAGCGTGAAAGAATCGTGTTATGATCGTACCCTCAGAAAAATGAGCCGCAGCCGGGTCGAAGGCTCATTTTTCTGAGG
>NZ_PVWS01000069.1:0-1577 GCF_004126395.1 Roseovarius sp. A46
TCCGAAAGCGCTACTGGGGCTGCCGGTTTTGGGGGCGAGGGTACTTTTCAACCACTAACGGTGCCATCACCGAAGACATCGTACTTCAGTACCTGGAACAGCACATCGCTGATCCTACCGGCGCCAGATGGAGTGGTTGCCGCCCTCCCCAGACGGCATCGCAATGTGCCAAGGTCGTGGTGCTCAACGCCACGCAAAAAAGGAGGACGGCGAGATGAAGGATATGATGATCGGGGTCGATCTGGCAAAGAATGTTTTCCAGGTCCACGGTGCCCTGCGGGCGGGGGAGGTTCAGTTTCGCAAGAAGCTCACGCGAAAGCAGTTCCCTGCGTTCATGGCCAAGCAGGACCCCTGTTTGGTCATCTTTGAAGCCTGTGGTGGCGCACACTACTGGGCATGCGAGATGGAAGCGCTTGGCCACGAGGTGAAACTGATCGCGCCACAGTACGCCCGCCCGTTCGTCAAGCGCCAGAAGAACGATGCTGCCGATGCTGAGGCGATCGTCATCGCGGCCCGACAGCCCGAGATGCGTTTCGTGGCCCCCAAGACGGTTGAGCAGCAGTCCCGCGCGGCAGTTTTCCGCGGCCGGGAGCGATTGGTCCATCAGCGCACCGCAGACGTGAACGCATTGCGGGGGCTTCTGTACGAGCATGGCCACGTGTTTCCCGCGGGAATACGCCACCTCGATCGCATGACGGCGCTTGTGAAAGATGAGACCACCGACTTGCCCGCGCTGATCCGGGAGGAGTGCCAGGACCTGCTGGCACAGATTGCAGAGAAGACGGCGCGTATCACCGCTCGCACCGCGAAACTTAAGACGCTGGCCGTGCAGTCGGACAGGGCGCGCCGGCTCCAGACCATGCCGGGTGTTGGACCACTGACAGTCGTCGCGGTGGAAGCGTTCGGACCTGACATGGCGCAGTTCAAAACCGGGCGTGACTTTGCGGCTTGGTTGGGCCTTGTGCCCAAGCAACATACCTCTGGAGGCAAACAGCGCTTGGGACGTATGACCAAGGCCGGCCAGGCCGATATCCGACGCCTCCTGATCATTGGCGCAATGTCGCGACTGGGCTGGCTTGGGCAGCGCACGATTACGGAGGGCAGCTGGCTGTCACGCATGTTGGCGCGCAAGCCCAAGATGCTGGTCGCAATCGTATTGGCCAACAAGATGGCTCGGCAGGTCTGGGCCATGCTGACCAAAAATGAGGACTACAAGGATCCGGCGCTGGCAGTTGCTGCATGATACTCGTGTCGAACCGCCAGTGACGGTGCAAAGGGGGGTGTGAGAAGACGACGACCTGAATGGGCAAAACGATCGAACAGATCCGGATTGGGAAAACCAGTACTACCGGCAGAGCAAGAAGCTCGCGCGTCAGATTTGGACCCGATCCGCTGATCACCATCCCGGCCCGCGGCTTCTGGAAGTGCCGCACAGCGAGGCCTGAAAGAAGTTCGCACATGGAGTAATCGCGGGAGTGAGTCGCCCTAACGACCGGTCGGACTTGGAGGGTGGCTGTTCCCCGATAAGATGGAAGTACGGGCTCACGGCTGGAAGCCGGGCCCAAGCATCTGATGGA
>NZ_PVWS01000070.1:0-1514 GCF_004126395.1 Roseovarius sp. A46
CGATCCCAGTCAATCAGCGCCTCCACCCCATCCAGGGCACAAAGCGCCGGGTGGTCGAACAACTCCTGCGGAGCAAACAAGGCGGGCTGGGTCGAAAAACTCTGTCTCATGACAAAACATACCCCACGCAACCATCTCAGGGAATCCCAAGAGTTTCGCTGTGGTCTCTTATAATATTACCTTTACCTGGTTGACCGGGCACAGAGAGGGGACAGGTTCATGTTCAATCCCACCACAATCATGGCGAACGCATTCGGAGACTATCTGGCGGATACCTATCTTCATTATTTCGCGGGCTGCGCCCCGGAACATGCCGCATACATCAAGGGCTCGGCCCGTCTGGTGCTCGAGCGGCTGAGCAACACGGACGCGCTGTACCACGATGCCGAACACACGATGATGGTGACGTTGGTCGGCCAGCAGATCCTGCGGGGGCGGCTCCTGTCGAAAGCGCTTCAGCCGGACGATTGGCTGCATTACATCCTGGCGCTTCTGGTGCATGACATTGGCTATACGCGCGGCGCCTGCCCGGGAGATACCGAGACAGAACTGGTGATCGACGAGAAGGGCAACACCTTCACACCGGAGCGTGGCGCGTCGGACGCCTGCCTGACCCCATGGCATGTGGACCGGGGCATGATCTACGTGCGCAACCGGTTCGGCCCCTCGCGCACGATCGACGAAGAACGCATCGCGCGCGCGATCGATTACACCCGGTTCCCCGTTCCTGACGATCCGGCCTATCACGACACGGAAAGCGAACCGGCGCTCACCCGGGCGGCCGATCTGATAGGCCAGATGGCTGACCCGTTCTATCATCGCAAGATCAACGCTCTTTTTCACGAATTTGTCGAAACCGGCACGGCCGAAAAGCTCGGTTACACCAACCCCATGGATCTGATGGATAAATACCCGGAGTTCTTCTGGTCGCAGATCCAGCCGCTGATCCAGCCGGCCCTCGTACAGCTGGAATACACCACGGAGGGCAAGCAATGGTTGGCCCAACTCTACAACCAGGTCTTCCAGGTCGAGCGTCGCACGGTGGTGCTGGGCCCGTTTCCCGGGCCGGGACAGGGCTAACCTGATCCTGCCCCGGATTGGTGGACACCCATGATAGGCTTTCGAGCCAACGGAAGGAGTGTCCGATGGAGAAGAAGCGCCGGTATTTTCCGGATGAGTTCAAGCGGCAGGCTGCGGAGCGCGTCGAGACGAGCGGGCTGTCGATCATGTATGTCGCAGCGGAACTCGGCGTCCACGAGACGCAGCTGCGCCGCTGGATAAGACAGTTCGGCAAGTCGGGGACGGGCCCTGCGCGGCGCCCCAATACGCAGGCGCAGGGCCCGTCCCCGGCCGACCTGGCGGCGGAGAATGCCCGGTTGAAACGGGAGCTGCAAAAGGCCCAGACGGAGCGTGATATATTAAAAAAAGCCGCGCTCATCTTCGGAGCGGCCACCCGATGACGTTCGGGTTCGTGGATGAGCATCGTCACATCTGGCCCGTTCGCACGATCTGTT
>NZ_PVWS01000071.1:0-1441 GCF_004126395.1 Roseovarius sp. A46
CGCACATGGAGTAATCGCGGGAGTGAGTCGCCCTAACGACCGGTCGGACTTGGAGGGTGGCTGTTCCCCGATAAGATGGAAGTACGGGCTCACGGCTGGAAGCCGGGCCCAAGCATCTGATGGAGAACAGCCATGGAAGAGTATATCGGTCTCGACGTGTCGATGAAAGAGACGGCAGTTTCGATCCGACGTGATGGGCAGCGCATCTGGCGCGGGAAATGCGCCTCGGATCCGGCGGTCATTGCCCAGCTGGTGCGCAAGCGTGCGTCGTTCGCCAAACGAGTTGTGTTCGAGACCGGCCCCTTGTCGGTGTGGTTCTACCATGCGCTTTGCTCGGAAGGCTTGCCTGCGATCTGCATCGATGCGCGCCACGCCAAAGCCGCGCTCGACATGGCGCCGAACAAGACTGATGCGAATGACGCCGATGGCCTGGCCCATCTTGCGGAAGTCGGTTTTTTCCGTGAGGTGCGAGTGAAAGGCTTCGACAGCATGTTGACCCGGACGCTTGTGGCGGCTCGGCGCCACTTGGTCCGGATCACGACCGCACTTTCCAACCAGATCCGGGGCTTGATGAAGACTTTCGGATTGGTGGTTCCTGCCGGTAAGGGCAGTAACTTCGAAAGAAATGTCCGTCGGCTGCTCGCTGATCATCCCGGGCTTTCTGAAATTATGCTGCCGCTTTTGGAGGCTTGGCGCACAACGCGCCTTCAGTCCGTCGAGCTTGGCCGACAGCTCGTCGCGCAGGCGCGCCAGGAGAAGGCATGCCAGCTTCTTATGTCGATCCCTGGCGTCGGAGCGATCACGGCAACCGCATTCGTGACGGCCATCGAAAACCCTGACAACTTCCGCAGGTCCCGCTCTGTCGGGGCTTGGCTGGGCCTGACCACCCGGCGATACCAATCCGGGGAAGTCGACTACGATGGTCACATATCCCGGCGCGGCGACCGCCATGTGAGAAGCCTTCTCTATGAGGCGGCAATGGTCATTCTGACCCGCAGCCGTGCCGACAGCGACCTGCGGACATGGGGGCTGAAACTCAAGGAGCGCATCGGCTTCAAGCGCGCTGCCGTCGCGGTGGCCCGAAAACTCGCAGTTATAATGCATGCAATGCTCCGGGCCGACACCTCGTTCGTGCGGGTCGCAAAGGTCGCAGCCTGACACTTCACCAATAGCGCTCAAGCCGCGAGCGCGCCAAGGCGTCCCTGCCGGGACGTAGGTCGAGCCATTCCGCTGATCGAGTTGCACCAGCTAAAACAGCCGAGTGCGTTTCGCACATTGGAAGGCTCCTCCGCGGAGACCCATCATGCGGCGACCGACGTGTCGACCGCGAAGACGACCCTGACCCGGCAAACGTTTCAAAGACGCGCACTCGGAGCCTAAAGCGCATTTGTCTCGCACATGACCTGAAGACCGACCTCCAGCCGTCCAATGACCGGAGGTG
>NZ_PVWS01000072.1:0-1416 GCF_004126395.1 Roseovarius sp. A46
TGCTTGTGTAGAGTATGCGCGATGAGGCTGCCATGACCAAACAGGGGGTGATGGTGGCGGAGCATACCGCGATTATCCGGCGGGTTGTTGATCAGCCGCCAGCCCAGCCATATCGCGATTGAAGCGAATACGACGCTCCCGATAGCCTGCCCGATCAACACTCCCTGCGCGCCGAGGAGTATACCGCCAACGACGACGAAGGGCCAGGTGCCCAGGGTGTTCTGCCCCCAACTCAACCATGTCGAATAAGACGGGCGGCCCAGCGTATTGAACGAGGCACTGGCGACGAAAATCGCGCCATTGAAGAAGGAGGCAAGCGCCAAGGGGAAGCAGAAGAGGAATATCAGCGACTTCGTCAGGTTCTCGGCACCGAACAGCGCGGCGATCGGGCCACGGAACACGAGCAGGACCAGGGTGATGAACAGCACGTAGATCGCAACGAACTTGAGAGCGTCGACATAAGCCCTCTTGACCCTCTCCATGTCGCCGGCGCCGAAATTCTGGCCGATTATCGGCCCGATGGCGCCCGCAAGCGCCCAGATCACCGAGAATGCAACCGGCGTCAGCCTCCCGATCACCGCCATGCCGGCGACCGCCTCAGGGCCAAATTTCGACATTTCGCGGGTAACGATCGCGGTGCCGATTGGCGTGGCCACGTTTGTCAATACAGCCCGAAAGGCGAAGTATGAAACCGGCTGGTAATCACGCCAGAGCAACCTGAGTTTAGGTGCGACAAAGGCGTTGTGGCGGCGCATCGCCGGATAAAGCGCGAAGCCGAGCGTCACGAACCGTGCCGCCACCGTCGCCCAGGCCGCGCCCTCCATTCCCATATTCAGACCAAAGATCAAGATTGGATCCAGTACGGCGTTGGTCACCGCCCCGAAAAGCGATGGGAACATCGCCAACCGGTTCTCACCGTAGCCTCGCAGGACCGTTACGGTGACCATGGACAGCCCGGATACCCACGTAAACGGGATGATTATCCAAAGATAGGTTGCAGCCAGTTCGGCCACCTTGCCCTCGGCACCCAGAAGCCCCAGGAAAAACTTTATATTTGACAATAGAATCAGTGGTATAATGATAGAGGTCAACACAGAAAACATCGCTGTACTGGTGGCGTATTCCCGGGCCTCCAGCTTGTCACCCGAGCCGATTGACCGCGATGCCAAGACTCCCGCAGCGACCGACACCCCGATATTGATAGCGCTGGTAAAGAACATGAGGGCGCTGGCATAGCCCGCTGCGGCGGCCAACACCTCATACCCGAGCATCGAAATGAATATCAGGTCTATCAGATCGACCGCATAAATCGCCATCAGGCCGATGCTCGCCGTAAAAGATGAAACCGACACGTGACGCATAATGCTGCCAGTGGTGAACACCGCCTTGTTCTCGGTCGTCATCTCAAATCTCTCT
>NZ_PVWS01000073.1:0-1411 GCF_004126395.1 Roseovarius sp. A46
TGGCCTGTCCACCAACCGAGCGGCCGAAGCAGCCCGAAAGCCGCTGGAAACAAGCTGCCTGATGCCCGGCATGGCCCTCACATCGGCGCGTCGGCGCAGCAGAAGGCGTTGTTCAGACTTTCCTTGATTACCTCCATTTCTTGTCAGTGGCTCCTTGCGAAATCAGCGATCTCGCGGGCGACGTCCGTGTCATGTCCCAGCCAGATATGTCCGCCTTCCGGCCAGATCCTCAGTGTCGCATTCGGTATGCGATCGGCCAGGTGCCACGCGGTCTCGGCGGTTCGGAAGAGATCGTCTTCGCAGAACATGATCAGGGTCGGCACCGTAATATCCTGGTAGGCAGTCAGGGAGGGTGCCCCAGCCCAGACGCCATCTGTTCGCAACCCGTCCGTCTTGCGGCTGATGGGCAGAAGCCCATCGAGGATCAGGCTTGCGCGCCGCTGTTCCTCCGGTGAGTATCCACGTGTCCCAGGGCTGAGCGTCGGGCCAGAACGGGTTGATCAGTTGCCAGTGGAACAGCATCGGCCATAGCAAGCTGCCACCGGTACGGTTGAAAACTGGTGTCACCAGAACAGTTAGCACCACGTTGCCAAGGAAGAAGGGCAGAAAATTCCAGCCGCCGAAGACCGTTCCTGGAAGGTAGAAGGCGGGAAGATGCCAGAAACCCCAAGTGGCACCGATCAGCAAACCGGCCCAAATCGGTGCCATGTGGCGTTGAAGCAACGGTTGCAAGACCCCGCGCCATCCGAATTCCTCAATGGGGCCGAGGAACAGCATCATGACCATCACGGCCAGCACCGGTCGCGCGCCTTCTGGCGGCAGCGGTGCCAGGATCGGGCCACCCTTGATCAGCGATCCCGCGACGAATACTAGCGGCAAACCGAGCAGGATGAACGCCGTCCAACCTGCCGTGCTGCGCCAGAGCAGAAGCCGCGCCAGGAAGCGCCGGAGCCCCGTAGTGCCACCATGCCAGAGAACCACGACGAACGCGGCAATCGCAGGTGCCCAAGTCGCAAGGAAGAACAGCGGATGCGCCCCACTGATCTTGCCGAACCACGCTGCGGCGCGCTCCGGCAGAGCGATGTAGAGCCCGATTACCCCCCACGTGATTAGGAACGTGATCGCAAGGAAAGGGCCTACTGAAAAGGAGGGGATACCCCGAGGCCGCGTGACAGCCGGGTATCCATGCATCGGACCTCTCCCTGTCGAACGAGCGCGTGAACTTACACATGGTGGTTAGGCGAATTTCCCGCTGTCCGCGATGATATAGGTCAACCTCGGAAGTCTAAGGAACGTCTGAAAAACCTGCGACTTTCTGCCTAATCTGATAGGTTTGGGGCGTCCGCCAGAGGAGTCCTGCCGATGCCGAAACAGCCCGCCTTTCCCAGCCTGCGTGATGCGATGAAGAAGA
>NZ_PVWS01000074.1:0-1334 GCF_004126395.1 Roseovarius sp. A46
AACCAACAGCCGCGCTGCGCCACCTGAAAGCTCCGCGCATCTGTCGGTTGCTCCACCTGCGCCTGTCGGCGTATCAACCCAAAGGGCTCCGGTTCCGGCTGGATGAAAGTTCAGTGGCAGGCCAAGTCGAACAGGCGGTTGACGCTCTCCTTCGAGAGATTATCCACGAGGCCTTGGCAGGCTGGGCAGTTCGACGCTGTCACATGTGAGAGGGGCGCAAGAGGGGATAATGGCATCTTCGACAGACAGAGGCGCACAAATCGTTCAGGAGGTGACTGCACGACGTCTGTCCGCAAAGTCGGACCTCTTCGAGCACGGCAAGATTACCCCGGCGACGAAGGAATACAGCTTCATCCGGCGTCTCAACACGCTTGTTCATGCGGGTTCGCAAGCATGGGCAGATAACGTGCCGGCAAACCTTGAGGATGCGATCCGTGCCGACAAGAAAGAGTCCAGACCGCAGGCCGAACTTGTTCTGTTCGGTCACTGGCTGCTGCTCGAGGGACGCCCCGGTCTGCAGAAGACATCGGGAAAAACACCGGACTACAAGGAGATCCTGAAGTGCGTCGCGGCCTGTCTTTTCGGGCTCCGGTCGAGAGAACGCCGCGCGCGAAACAAGGACAGGCTCGTTCGTGCCGGGTCAACAGACGTGGTGAACAGGAGTTCACTGCCTCGCCCCAACAGTCGCAAGCAAGACATCACCAAGCATGACCTTCGTGACTGGTGGGCGCAGTTGTTCGACGAGAGCAGGAAGGCGTCGGACTTCGACGCGAAACTGAAATCGATGCGGCGCCTGTTACCCGCTTACCTTTCACATTTGAAATCAGGCACCGTGACCCATGGCAGCAAGAGCGTCACGAAATCACCCGAGATCCATGCCGTGCTCGATGCGATTTCCGGGGAGAAGGACATCCAGCCCGCGCGACAGCAAGCTCAGCCTTTACCAGTCCCGGCGAAAACCGCACCGTTTTCGATACCACTTTCCTATTCGTCCCCGGCAGAGAAAATCGAATACCGAGCGCTGTCGGGGAAAGATGCTCCTGATACGAACCTCGAATACCGCTGCTTGCCCGTTTCGCCAACATCTCGAAGCGGCAAGACGCGCCCTGATCGTTCCGGAAGGATTGTGCTCGCGCCAGATGCCGCCATTCGCGGGAATTACAAGGTCGAGGCGCTTATCGACAGGATTGCGATCCTCGTCGATACGAAGGAAAGTCTGAACAACGCCTTCTGCTGCGCCGACGCGCCGATGTGAGGGCCATGCCGGGCATCAGGCAGCTTGTTTCCAGCGGCTTTCGGGCTGCTTCGGCCGCTCGGTTGGTGGACAGGCCAAT
>NZ_PVWS01000074.1:1393-2720 GCF_004126395.1 Roseovarius sp. A46
TGGCCTGTCCACCAACCGAGCGGCCGAAGCAGCCCGAAAGCCGCTGGAAACAAGCTGCCTGATGCCCGGCATGGCCCTCACATCGGCGCGTCGGCGCAGCAGAAGGCGTTGTTCAGACTTTCCTCAATACGTCAGATAACGTGTTCTGACGGATTAATGCCTGCCGGGTCGCCACCACTTCTGAGCTGGTTAACGCGCAACGTATCTTGGAAGCCGGATTGCGGAGCCGGACCTCTTACCCGTCCCGCCAGCCGCGGCATTGGCGTTTTGCGGACTACTGCGACAAGTTATTCGGGCTCCTGAAGGCACTCGTGGCCATCAACACGTCGATTTGCCGCGCTGAGCCTCCGCGTTTGCAAGAGCCGTGATTTCGCAGGTCGCTTGCTCAGGCGGTCCGGGGCAGGATGCGATAATGCGCCTCTGTCGGACGGCAGGCCGCGCCATTAATCGGAAGGATGTCCTGCGGACAGGCCGACATCGCCACCACACAATCCATCCGGGCCCGCAAGATGACGTAGTCGCCGGCGCGGGACAACGGCTCTCCCCAGCTGGTGCTTCCGTCCTCCGCCACGGGAATGTTCATCCAGAGGTTCAGCGGGCTCGGGCACTCGAGGATGTCGATACCAATCCGCCGCATGGCAGCGAACAGATTGTCGGTACAATTGTCGTGATAGTCGCTACAGCCCAGAAGCCCGTAGCGGAAATCGTCACAGGCAGCGATCAGCGTATCATGCCGGCCGGGAGAGGTGTCTTCTTCGATCGTCATGATCGGGCGCCGCCGGTTCGTGATGAGGGCATCCCCCTTTCCGGGCCACAGCTTGCCCAGAGTCGGGCGCATGTGCTCGTTCGAGAGGAACTCTTTGGTATCCTCGGCATTGAAGACCCAGGTGTCGACAACCTGGGCACCATGAGTATTGATGATCTGGATGGCCTCGCCCGCCGAAAGCCGCGCCGCCCGACCACTGCGAGCAGGAAGCGTAATGCGTTCAGGTTCGCCCGACATCGTCCCCTCCAATCAACTTATCGGATCAGTCTAGATCAGGTTCTTCACGCGAGGGCAAGTCGGGCTCTCTTCGTTTTGGCAGGGTCACGATGTGTCCCATCGCGCTCAGTATCAGCAATACAGGCACCAAACTTCTTCGGACGGGGTCGCACCGGATTGACGTGGCGCATGGCCTTTCGGTGCCCTGTCCGCGACAGCTTAAGGAAAGTCTGAACAACGCCTTCTGCTGCGCCGACGCGCCGATGTGAGGGCCATGCCGGGCATCAGGCAGCTTGTTTCCAGCGGCTTTCGGGCTGCTTCGGCCGCTCGGTTGGTGGACAGGCC
>NZ_PVWS01000075.1:0-1286 GCF_004126395.1 Roseovarius sp. A46
AGATGTGGCTGCGCAAATCTGAACAGCTGGGATAAGTGGATTTTCCGCGCAACAGCAGCATGATGCTGCAAGCGAGGAGATGACCATGACAAGACGACCGCGCCGGAATCACAGCCCGGCATTCAAGGCGAAAGTGGCGGTGGCCGCGATCAAGGGCGAGAAGACGCTGATCGAGCTGGCGCAGGATTTCGACGTTCACCCGAACCAGATCAAGCAGTGGCGGGACCAGCTGCTCGAGGGCGCAACGGGGGTTTTTGGCGAAGCGACGAAAGCCACGCCTGAGCCGGTGATCGACGTGAAGACCCTGCATGCGAAGATCGGAGAGCTGACGCTGGAGAATGATTTTTTGTCCGGCGCGCTCGGCAAGGCGGGTCTGTTGCCGAGCGCAAAAAAATGATCAATCCCACCGCCAAGCTGAGCGTCAGCCGCCAAGCGATCATGCTGGGGATCAGCCGGGGCAGTGTCTACTACACGCCCCGCCCGGTGTCGGACGCCGATCTGAAGCTGATGCACCGGATCGACAAGCTGCACATGGAGTTTCCCTTCGCGGGCAGCCGGATGTTGCGGGGCCTGCTGGTTCAGGATGGCTTCAAGGTCGGGCGACTACATGTTGCCACGCTGATGAAGCGCATGGGCATAGAGGCGCTATACCGCAAGCCGAACACCTCAAAACCGGCGCCGGGGCACAAGATTTACCCCTATCTGCTGCGCAAGCTGCCCATCACCCGTCCCAACCAGGTCTGGGCGATGGACATCACCTACATTCCCATGGCGCGCGGGTTCATCTACCTCGCGGCTGTGCTGGACTGGTTCACCCGCCGGGTCCTCGCATGGCGAATATCGATCACGCTGGAAGCCGATTTCTGCGTCGAAGCGGTGGAGGAGGCGCTGGCGAAACACGGCATGCCCGAGATATTCAACACGGATCAGGGTAGCCAGTTCACCTCGACCGACTTCATCAAGGTGTTGGCCGCCCGTGAGATCAAGATCAGCATGGATGGCAAGGGCGCCTGGCGCGACAACGTCTTCATCGAGCGTCTGTGGCGGAGCATCAAATATGAGGAGGTCTACCTGCGGGCCTATGCCAGCGTGTCTGAGGCCCGTGCCGGGATTGGCCAGTATCTAACCTTCTACAACAGCGGACGCCCACATTCATCGCTTGACGGCAGAACCCCCGATCAGGCCTACTTCAAACCGCCGGCGTCCGAAGCGGTAGCGGCATAACCAATGCGGAAATCCACTTAGAAAACGCCACGTAGCTGTTCAGACAAACCGAACCACCTCTT
>NZ_PVWS01000076.1:0-1177 GCF_004126395.1 Roseovarius sp. A46
ATTACTCGATGATCTTGCTGACGACGCCGGCGCCGACGGTGCGGCCGCCTTCGCGGATGGCGAAGCGCAGGCCGTCTTCCATGGCGATGGGGGCGATCAGCTCGACAGCGAATTTCAGGTTGTCACCGGGCATCACCATTTCCGTGCCCTCGGGAAGCTCCACCGTGCCGGTCACGTCCGTCGTGCGGAAGTAGAACTGCGGCCGGTAGTTGGCAAAGAACGGCGTGTGCCGCCCGCCCTCTTCCTTGGTCAGGATATAGGCCTCGGCCTCGAACTTGGTGTGCGGCGTCACCGATTTCGGCTTGCACAGAACCTGCCCGCGCTCCACGTCCTCGCGGTTGATCCCGCGCAGAAGCGCACCGATGTTGTCGCCCGCCTCGCCGCGGTCGAGCAGCTTGCGGAACATCTCGACACCGGTGCAGGTGGTCTTCCGGGTGTCGTGGATGCCGACGATCTCGATCTCGTCGCCGACGTTGATCACGCCGCGCTCGACGCGCCCCGTCACCACCGTGCCGCGACCGGAAATCGAGAACACGTCCTCGATCGGCATCAGGAACGGCTGGTCCACCGCGCGCTCGGGCGTCGGGATGAACTCGTCCACCGCCGCCATCAGCTCGCGGATCTTGTTCTCGCCGATCTCCGGGTCGCGCCCTTCCATCGCCGCCAGCGCGCTGCCCGCGATGATCGGGATGTCGTCGCCGGGGAAATCGTAAGAGCTCAGAAGCTCGCGCACTTCCATCTCGACCAGCTCCAGAAGCTCCTCGTCATCGACCTGGTCGACCTTGTTGAGGAACACCACCAGCGCCGGAACGCCAACCTGGCGCGCCAGGAGAATGTGCTCGCGCGTCTGCGGCATCGGGCCGTCGGCCGCGTTCACAACCAGGATCGCGCCGTCCATCTGCGCCGCACCGGTGATCATGTTCTTGACGTAGTCGGCGTGGCCGGGGCAGTCGACGTGGGCGTAGTGGCGCGCGTCGGTCTCGTATTCAACGTGCGCCGTCGAGATCGTGATCCCGCGCGCCTTCTCCTCCGGTGCGCCGTCGATCTGGTCATAGGCCCGGAAATCGCCAAAATACTTCGTGATCGCCGCCGTCAGCGTCGTCTTGCCGTGGTCAACGTGACCAATCGTGCCGATGTTCACGTGCGGTTTCGAACGGTCAAACTTTTCCTTCGCCAT
>NZ_PVWS01000077.1:0-900 GCF_004126395.1 Roseovarius sp. A46
CCTTCTTCTTCATCGCATCACGCAGGCTGGGAAAGGCGGGCTGTTTCGGCATCGGCAGGACTCCTCTGGCGGACGCCCCAAACCTATCAGATTAGGCAGAAAGTCGCAGGTTTTTCAGACGTTCCTCTATTTCTCCATGATCCTGCTCTACTGGATCGTTGTGCCGTTTCTTCAGGATAGAATAGGTGTTGGCTATTATACATGGCGCGGGGACGTGCCGGATTTTGGACAAATGGCACTGTTGTTCGTTATGACGCATTTCTTGGGCATTCTTGCCGGATTTCAGTTCAAAAGGATATCCTTGTCACACAAAGAGATTTCAGAACTTGGTTTTTCCTTCGCCGGAGCTGCCTTCATCTTGGTTCTACTTGTGGCTTTGATGACTTTCGTTGGGTTCGACACAATCGTGCTACCAAGGGTGGAACAGGAAACAGGGGAAGCACAAAACTACGTTATACTGCTGAGGAACATTGCAAAGATCATACCTGCATTTCTTGTCGCCTACTTCATGTTGGAAGCAGATAATGGGCTGAAAAAGAATACAAGAATTGCAGTTCTCATTCTCCTCGCATCGTGCCTCCTGATCGTGTCAAATCCTGTAAATACGAGCCGATTTCTTTCTCTGTTCGGCCTTTTCGTGGTTGTCCTCACGTATTCAATAAAGTCTTCAAGGCTGAATGTTCTTGCATGGTTACTTGCATTTGCACCGGCGTATGCAATAGTTCTGCTTGGGCTCACGTCGGCCATGCGCTCTGGCATTCACAATATCAACCTGAGGAAAGTCTGAACAACGCCTTCTGCTGCGCCGACGCGCCGATGTGAGGGCCATGCCGGGCATCAGGCAGCTTGTTTCCAGCGGCTTTCGGGCTGCTTCGGCCGCTCGGTTGGTGGACAGGCCAA
>NZ_PVWS01000078.1:0-1072 GCF_004126395.1 Roseovarius sp. A46
GCGTCGGTGGCACCGACACGCTCGATGCGACGCTCGTTCCCGAGTTCATGGGTGGTCTGGGCATCATGCCGCTCGACGTGCAGCCGACCACCTCCAACATCGAGAACATCGAGATCGAAGCGCGCGACGGCTTGTCGTTCTATGGCCCGCAAACCAACGTCACTCAGCTAGATTCACGGCCTGAGGTCGATGAATTTGAGATCACGCTTGATGCCAAGGACATGACCGACATCCAGCGTATCGGCTCGCACAATTCGGATGGCGATCTGCGGATCGAGAACCTGACCACGCTGACCTCCAGCGGGACTGCCCGCAAGACCGAGGACATCACCGTGGTCATGGACCACACCGACAACTTCAACTCCGACTATGATGCCTCGGATCTGACGGTTCTGTTCGACAACGACTACCTCCTGTCGCGTGACGAGGAGCAGAGCGGTGCACGTCTAACCATCGAGCTGATGGACCTCGATGCCGAGACCCTCGGGCAAGACCCCCTGCTCGACAACCCGTTCGGCGAGATCACGTTCAACATGAACGGTGATACCAAGACGCTGACCTTCGGCACGGGCTCCAACACCTATGCCGAGCTGCTGCAGGACATCCAGGATGCCATCGCGGATGCGGCACTCACCGATCCCGACTTCGCGCAGCTCACCGCGCAGTTCGGCCCGGACTTCCAGGTGCGTGACACCGACAGCAATCCGAACCCGGCGCGTCCGCTTCTCACGGGTCAGACCATCGTGATCACCAACAGCGGCCCGGAAGTTCTGGAAGCCGTGACCATGACGGCCACGGGCACCCAGCCCGCCGGCANTGGAGCCCGTGCCGAAGGTCAGCGTCTTGGTATCACCGTTCATGTTGAACGTGATCTCGCCGAACGGGTTGTCGAGCAGGGGGTCTTGCCCGAGGGTCTCGGCATCGAGGTCCATCAGCTCGATGGTCAGACGTGCACCGCTCTGCTCCTCGTCACGCGACAGGAGGTAGTCGTTGTCGAACAGAACCGTCAGATCCGAGGCATCATAGTCGGAGTTGAAGTTGTCGGTGTGGTCCATGACCACGGTGATGTCCT